>CALEEC010000370.1 GCA_937949245.1 uncultured Gemmataceae bacterium
TGCCGTGGTCGATGAGGATTTTCGGCTCAAGGTTCGGTCCCGCGATGGCCAACGCAAACAGCGGCACCGAGCCTTTCCAGTCGGCCACGAAGGCGATCGCGCCGTTGTTCAACCAGACGAACGATTCTGGCGAGGCATCGAAGGTCGAAGTGGGGGTGACCGTAGCGCTTTTGGGTTGGCCCAAGAATTTGCCGGAGGGATCGACGTCGACGATCATGATTTCCCAGCGATCGGCCTCGAAGCCGGCTCGGCGTTGGGCACGGTAGGCGAGTTTGCCTCCGTCGGGAGAAAACTTCGGAGCGCCGTCGGCCGCGGGATTGTCGCGCGTGAGGGTTTCGATGTTTCCGCCAACGACCGGCACCCGGCACAAGTCGTAGTTGGTACTCCAGGCTTCGTTCCGCTCGGGCACGGCGGTGAATATCAAATGCGAACCGTCCGGCGAAAAGGTGAAGTCATCCCCCACCGAGAAGGTCATCGAGGTCGGGTAAGCATCGCGGTCGCCCGGAGTGACATCGCGGGGATCGCCCTGCGGCACCAGCTCGCCATCGCGTTCCACCAGATCCAGAACGAACAGATGCTGTCGTTTGTCCTCGACGTATTCATCCCAGTGCCGGAAAAATAGTTTGGTGAAGACCCGAGCTTGCACCGGACTTTGGGCGATTTCGTCGAGCTTCTTCTGATTCAGGGCGTTACTCTCGGCAAAAGGTTTGTGGGAAAATTCCGGGAAGACCGCAGAGACGAAGGCAATCCGCTTGCCGTCCGGCGACCAGATCGCGTTGGAAGCTCCAGTACTGACGTGGGTCAATTGCCGAGCTTCTCCCCCATCCACTGGAATGATCCAAATCTGATTGCTACCACTGCGGTTGGACTCGAACAAAATGAACCTGCCGTCCGGCGACCACCGCGGGTGCCGATCGCTCTTGGCCGAGGTGGTCAGGGCTTTGGGTTTGCTCGGTTCTCGGATCGAGGCCAGGTAGAGGTTGGTTCGCGTCTTATTCGATGCCAAGTCCACCTGCGTAGTTGGGTAGACTAAGCGGGTGCCATCCGGGGAGATCTGCGGATCGCTGATACGGACGAAGCGAAACAGGTCGGCAATTTCCATCGGCCGCGGCTCGGCTGCCGTGGCTACACCCACCGAAACAGACAGCAGCATCAGGGTGCCAAACAACCCACGCATCGCGGGAGTCCTTTCTAGGCTAGCTGGAGAATCCTCATCGCAGCCCCAAGCAGTCGCTGAGGTTCCCTGCTATTGTGGCCAAGCGATCGTCGCTTCGCCAGAGGCGCGGTCGTGGTGGTCGAAAGCGCTCGGTTCACGTTTAGTCACGGAGGCACAGGTGGGCGCTCATCGCTTTGCCCGAGGCGAGGCAACGACTTGTCCGTAGGTCGAAGGGTCGTAGAACAACTGCAAGCAACCGTTGGCCCGAAGATCCCCTGCGATGGACTATCGATGAGTTCGGAGCGTTTGCCCAACGAAAGCGAACCGCGATTGTCGCGAGCCAGTGCGGCACGCTTCAGTCTGTACCTTCGCTGCCTGGATGAATTGCTCCGGGAGGGCACCTCGAAGGTGTCGAGCAATCAACTGGGCAAAATGCTCAACGTCAGCGATGCCCAGGTCCGACGCGATCTCACTTGGTTAGGCAAACTGGGCCAGCCGGGGATTGGCTATTCGATTCCTGAACTGATCGCGGCCTTGCGGCACGCTTTGGGGATTGATCGGACCTGGTCGGCTATTTTGGTCGGCGTCGGCAATTTGGCCCGTGCATTGTTGCGCTATCGCGGCTTCCGCGAACGTGGTTTCGAGTTGGTCGGCTTGTTCGATCTCGACACGGCCAAAATCGGCCAAGTGTTGGAAGGTTTGTTGATCCAACCGATGGACGCACTTCCTGCCGCGGTTCAGCAATGCAAAGCGGAGTTGGCCCTGATCACCGTTCCGGCCGAGGCGGCCCAAACGGTCGCGGATACAGTCGTGAAAGCCGGCATTCGCGGTATCTTGAACTTCGCTCCAACGATGCTTCAGGTGCCGGAGTCGGTGTCGGTGGTGTCGGTCGATTTGACGGTCCAACTGGAGCAGCTAGCGTTCATGGTGCAGATGGGGGTGCATCAGTAGGTCACCGCGTCACTCCATTGTTTCTGCTGGCCAACGCGAATATTGACACCACTTTAGACTCCCCCCAATCCAGCCAGTGCATCTTTTGTAGGTTGAATCTTGCACCGCTCCCGTTTTTACCTTTCTCAGAGTTCGCGGTATGGTTTCTCCCAGCGTTCCCGTTGCATCTTGCCAGGATCACGGGTTTGCGCCGTCTACTTCACTTGCTCACTCAATTGCCAATCGCATACACGCTGTACAGATAGTTCAAGAGACTACCGGCCAACACGAGCAAGGCACAGATGATCCACAACTGAAACGAGATACGATAGCTCCAATGCGGGGTTTCCTCGATGTCGCTGTCAGTGTCGCAGTTTGGCTGAGGCGGCGAAACTGGGGAGGGAGATTGCAGTTTGGGATCGGCCATGACGTGAACCTCCTGGAGCATACGGTTTCCATTCGCTCGGCGAGTTTCGGTTACGCTGACATTCCTATTATGCCGAAAAACGACCTGCATATCCACGGTCGGAGCCAGATTCTCGGCGATCCGCTCGCGGGGGGGGCGGCATCTTCGCTAAGGTCTTCCTCCTCTGGTTCTATCGTCTCGATCCACACTCCCCCCCAGACTAGTTAGCGTCCGCGGTTCAAGCCCATGCAGGAGCCGACGACGCCAGTCGTCGGATGGTTTCCAACACCTCCGGTCACGGACGTTCCCGGCTCGCCTGGAGCCGACGACGCGTGTCGTCGGGTGAGTTGGAGTCGACGACGCGCGTCGTCGGTTAA
>CALEEC010000371.1 GCA_937949245.1 uncultured Gemmataceae bacterium
ATCATGCGTTGGCTGTTCGGTAGTGGCGGAGGTTCGCCGTTTGGTTTCGGCCGGAGTCGGCATCGGATGGTCGATCCCAGCGAAACCAAAATCACGTTCGCCGATGTTGCGGGGATTGATGAAGCAGTCGCGGAGTTGCGCGAGGTGGTCGATTTCCTCAAGACGCCGGAACGCTATCAGGCTCTGGGGGGTCGAATTCCCAAGGGGATCTTGTTGGTCGGTCCACCGGGGACAGGCAAAACACTGTTGGCGCGAGCGGTGGCCGGCGAAGCAGATGTGCCGTTTTTTTCGCTGTCGGGCAGCGATTTTGTGGAACTGTTCGCCGGGGTCGGGGCGTCGCGGGTGCGGGATCTGTTTCGCGAAGCCGAGCAGAAAGCGCCGTGCATCATTTTTATCGATGAACTCGATGCCCTCGGACGCAGCCGTACCGGCAATTCGATCGCCAGTCACGAAGAACGCGAGCAGACACTCAACGCGCTGTTGGTGGAGATGGACGGTTTCGATACCAACCGCGGCGTCATCTTGATGGGAGCGACCAATCGGCCCGAGATTCTCGATCAGGCATTGTTGCGTCCGGGACGATTTGATCGCACCGTCGTGGTCGATCGTCCTGACATCGATGGCCGGGAGGCGATTTTGAAAGTGCATAGTCGCTCGGTAAAGTTGTCCGATCAAGTCGATCTACGGAAGGTGGCCGCCCTGACACCGGGGATGGTCGGTGCCGATCTGGCCAATCTGGTCAACGAAGCTGCCCTGTTAGCCGCTCGACGAGGTCGCGACAAAGTCACCCCGGAAGACTTCGACGAAGCCATCGAACGCAGCGCTGTTGGCCTGCAACGCAAATCGCGGCTGATGCAACCGCATGAAAAACGCCGAATCGCCATCCACGAGGCCGGCCATGCCCTAGTGGCATTCGCGACGCCGCAAAGCGACCCAGTGCATAAAGTGTCGATCATCCCCCGTGGCGTCGGAGCGGGGGGCTACGTCCTGCAACGGCCTGAAAGTGATCGCTTCCTGATGACCCAATCGGAACTCGAGGGAGCCATCCGTGTCTTGCTGGGAGGCACCGTCGCGGAGGAACTGACCTTCGGCGAAACCTCGACCGGTGCTACCAACGACCTGATGCGTGCCAATCAAATTGCCTCGCAGATGGTCAAGGAATACGGCATGAGCCGCTTAGGCCGCATTTTCTTGCAGGACCGCGAAGGAATGTTGTTCCTGACGGATGCGATGTTGGACGGCAAAGGCGGCAATTACAGCGAACAAACCGCCCGGGAAGTCGATCTGGAAATTCGGCAGATCATCGAACAAAATCTCCATAAGGTGCGCGAGTTGCTGCAAGCGCACCGCGAAACTCTGCAATTCGTCGCGGACCGCTTGATGGAAAATGAGGTGATCGACGGAATGGAATTGCTACAACTCCTGGAAGAACGCCAGTTTGCCATCGCGGACAGTCAGAAACGCCGACGCGACGAGGCTAAGGCCGCAGCAGCTTCCGGCTCCGCTCCTTCTGCCTCCGAGTCGAACCGCTGAGCGTCTGGTGTGGAAGGTGTCCGCTCGGCTGGCCCCCCCGTTGCTTGACGAGGATCAGATCATGCGGATGCTCGCCCTTGGATTATGGCTCTGTTCGATCGGCGTAGTTGCAGCTCAACCCAAGCCGTTGGCCGAAAGTTGGGACTATAGCGCGGCCATGAAACGCGTGGCCATGAAGTTTTTCGGTCGTACCGGGGTCGTGCTGCACGTCGGCGACTCGATGACGTATGCCAGTCCGTATTCTGCTTGGCCCCGCTATGGCAAAGGGAAGACCGCGGCCGACCAAGCCATCCTCCGCTGGATGCATGCCAATCAGGACAACGATACCGATGGGCTGTATCTGGCTCGCTTCGATCATCCCGATGGCCAGCGTTCCCACACGGCAGCCAGCGGACTTCGCGCTTCCGAACTGTTGCCGGGGAGAAAACATCGGCTGCCCCACTTCGACAAAATGTTGGAACAATATCGACCGCAAATCGTGCTTCTGATGTTGGGCACCAACGATTTGTCGGCCAATCGTCCGCCGCTCGAAGTGATTGCCGACTTGGAGAAAGCCTACCTACTGTGCCTGCAACGCGGAATCATCCCCATTACTAGCACCATTCCTCCGCACCCTGGCAAATTGGCCGAGAGCCAGCAATTCAACGATCTGTTGCGTGCTTTGGCTCAGAAACACGCGTTGCCGTTGATCGATCTGGAACGCGAGATCCTTAGCCGTCGGCCCAACGACTGGAATGGCACGCTGTTGCTGAAAGACGACGTACACCTGTCGGCGAATGCAAACGGCACCACAGTCACCGATGAACCAACGGCCGACAATTTGAAGAATTCCGGCTACCTGCTACGCGGTTGGCTGTCGGTACAGAAGATTGCCGAGGTCAAACGACGCGTCATCGATGCCATCGACGCGAAACCGAATCCGCACCCCCAATTGCTATCGCCATCGCAAGCCCCAACGCAACCTCGGCCGACTCCCATGCCCCAAGCGAGTCGCGACGGCAGCGATTATTCGTTGGCCCGGACTCGCCCCAAAACGCTGACGCCTCCTCCGGGCGAAGCGGTACGTCGGCCGGTGACCCGCGATACCTGGTTTTCCAACGTCGGCAGCGAAGCGGACGGCAACAACGGCGGAGCGACACGTTTGAAGCTCAAATCGCATCAGGAAATGTCGATCGTCGATTTCGACCCGACTCCGCTTCAAGGGCGTGTGGTCCGTGGAGCATGGTTGCATGTGAAAAATGCCAGCAAAGATACGCTGCACCGCGTGACGGTATCAAGTTTCTCGGCCGAATGGGTCGAAGGCACCTCTTCGGACTATCAGCCGCAGAAAGGAAGTTCGTCGCATCGTTGGCGTCAGCATCCTGAGGTGCCTTGGGCGGAACCGGGAAGCGATTTATGCTCGGTGATGCTCGGCGAAGGAGGCACCAGTTGGCGTATGACCGATGCCACGGAGCCGGACGCGAACGGTTGGCAGATCCTTCGCGTCGATCCGCTGATGGTCGGCCAACGCATCGCGGGCATCAGCCATGGGTTTCTGTTGTACGACGACACCGGCTCCGAGTGGGACCGCAACGGCGAGAACTTCACGCTACGGCTGTTTCCTAATCGCTTCATTTACAGCCGCGAAGCCGGCCCGAAGCACGCGCCGTACTTCACGATCTTCCTCGGGGAGGCCGACCGCGATGCTCCCAAGCCACCGATCCGCGGTTCGCTGCGTGCCGAACGTCTCCCTAGCGGTGAAGCCGATCTCGAATGGACCGCCCAACAAGACGTTGGCTCCGCAGGACTGGTCGGCTTCGAGGTTCATGTCAACGGCAAGCGGGTGCCGCAATATCTAGTGCCGGCGTTTCGTCCGGGACGTTCGACCTACTCCATGCGTTTACGGCATCTTGGCTTGGCAGCCGGTGCCGAAGTGACTGTCGCCATTTACGCGCTCGACGGTGCAGGAAATCGCTCGGAACCGTTGACCTTGACCGGTCGAGTCTCGGCATACCAACCTCGTCCTTTACCCCATGCGATGCCCCTCAGCGTTGGCGAAGTCGCTGCGTTGCCGAAACTGGGATCTGCAGAAGTGGCCATCCTGGACGAATTGGACAAAGTGCATCCGATCAACGGAGCGATGATCCCACCTCAACCCGCGGGCTACCGCGAAGCCAATCCGCTGTGGAACGCCCGCACCCGGCAGATTCGTTTGTTCGCAGCCAAGAATGAGTTTGTGGCTTTCCAAGTGCACCTCCACGGCAAGATCACCGACGTTCGGCTGCGGTGGACCTGGCAAGGCACGCCCGGCGTCGAGCCGAAGGTGAGTTTCGGCCGTTATGCTTTGGTATCCACCAAAGCGGGGCCGCTCCCCGATCCGATCGTCCCGCTGCAAGGGGGCTTATCGATCCCTAGTCCCGATGGTCCCGCCGAGATGACTCATGGCAGCCTGCACGTCGAGATCTACGTTCCGCATCAGACGCCGGCCGGGGAACTTCGCGGGAAGTTGACCCTGCTCAGCGGCGAAGCCGAGTTGACTTTGGATGTCCTGCTGACCGTGTGGAACTTCACTCTGCCGGACTACCTGAGTTTTCTACCGGAGATGAACGGCTACGGTTTGCCGGGCAACGACTTAGCGTACTACCGCTTGGGACATGCGCACCGCACCATCGTCAACATCGTGCCGTACTCGCATCGCGGGGTGGTCACCGAGGGCTGGGGGCCAAGGTGGGACGGCCAGCGTCTGGACTGGTCCGCCTGGGACGCGAAGTTCGGGCCGCTGTTGGACGGTAGCGCGTTTGCCGATCTGCCCCGCCGCGGCGTACCGATCGATTGCCTGTATCTGCCGATTCACGAAAATTGGCCTACGCCGATCGAACCGAACTACAACGGCAGTTACTGGGCTGACCAAGCCTTTCCGCCCAGTTATCGGCAAGCGTTGGTCGATATTTCCCGACGTTTCGCCGAGCATTTCCATGAGAAAAAATGGCTCGACACCCGTTTCCAATTCTTCCTCAACGGCAAAAACAATTTCAAAGCCAACGGCTGGTCCCGCAGCACGTCGCCCTGGATACTCGACGAACCGGCGAGTTTCCAGGACTTTTGGGCGTTGCACTGGTTTGGCAAAGCCTTCCACGAAGGCGTTGCCTTGGCGAAAAGCGATGCACGGATGGTCTACCGGGTGGACATTTCTCGTCCGATGTGGCAACGCGACTCGCTCAACGGGATTCTCGATTACAACGTCGTCAGTGGAGCGTTTCGGCCCTATCGTCGGCTGGTGTTGGACCGCAAACGGGCGTATGGCGAAATCCTGCTCGAATACGGTGGCACCAACGCGGTGGAAGCGTCCAACGTGCAGCCCCTGGGATGGTGTGTCGATGTCTGGTGCTTGGGAGGCGACGGCGTGGTGCCTTGGCAGACGATCGGCACAGCCCGGTCGTGGAAGCAAGGCGAAGACACCTGCTTGTTCTACCCCGCGACGCCGAATTATCCACAAGGACCGATCCCCTCGGTACGCTTGAAAGCCTACCGTCGCGGCCAACAGGACGTGGAATACTTGGTGTTGTGGGCCACGACTAAGAACGAACCCCGCGAATTCGTCAGCGAGCAGGTGCGCCGCGTCTTGAAACTGTCCGCGGCACGCGAAGGGACCGGCTACGTCGGAGGCGAAGACGCGGGTATCTTGACCTATCGCAATCTGAAACCGCAAACGCTGACGCAACTGCGTTGGCAGATCGGCTCGGCCCTCGATGCCGAAAAACCTCCACCACAACGCCGAATCGTCGATCTGCGGACCCCACCGCGAACACTCAGCGACCTGAGCATCGGCCTGACGCAGTAAACGCCCTCGACCGTTCCAACAGCCAGCAATAGATAGTGACGGAATGGAACGTTCCAACCAGAATGTCGCGAATGCCGCCGACCGTTCCCATAGCCAGCCACAACGCTGTTCTTGCCGTTGGAGCGGTCGCTGCTTCTCCATCGGGAAACCACGATCTTCCCACGGGCCACGTCAATCAAATTGCCCTAGATCGGATCGACTCGGTTCGTTATGAGCGAACCGGTGGAAATCTCTCCGCTGGAACCAATCCCGAAGGAGTCGATCCCATGCTGCACAGTTGGACCATCGGCCTGATCGCGGGGCTATGCTGCTCTGCGTCGGCCTTTGCCGATACACCGATGCGTTTCCGTTGGCAGACCGGTCAGGTGCTGAACTACCAAGTGCAACAGACCACCACCGCGACCGAAACCGCCCCGGACGACAAAAATGAACGCCTCACCACCACGACCACCACGACCAAACTCACCTGCGTCAAACGCTGGCAAGTGCTGAGCGTCGATGCCGAGGGAATTGCCACACTGCAACTATCGCTGACTTCACTGAAGGTCGAGACGACCAAGCCCAACGGCGAAACCGTGACGCTCGACTCGAGCAAATTGGACCCCAACCATCCTGACCAAAAGGAGATGGCCAGCTTCCTCAGCCAACCGGTAGCCGTGCTGCGTGTCAATTCTTTGGGGCAAGTGGTGGAAGTGAAAGAAAGCAAATTCGGCCCGGCCAGTCGCTTCCAAGCAGACCTACCGTTCAAGTTGGTGCTACCGGAAATGGCTGTCGCTCAGGGCAAACAATGGGAGCGGGAATACGACATCAAGCTTGAACCTCCCCAGGGGACCGGCGAAACTTTCCCGGCCAAGCAGGTCTATGCGCACAAAGGGGAGGTCAATCAACTCATCTTGATTGGCCTGACTTCGACGCTGAAAAATCCCGTCGAAGGAAGCGAGTTGATTCCGTTGTTGCCATTCCTGATGGAAGGCGACCTGTACTTCCACGCCGAGACGGGACGTTACTACGCGGCACGGCTGAAGTCGGTGCGCGAAATTGTCCAGCATCAAGGCGAAGGCACCAAGTACGTTTTCCAAACCGTCTATGTGGAAGACGCCATCGATAAATAGCCAGCCGCTTCGGCTGCAACCTTGCTGGTCCCCTTTGGCGCGAATCATCGACAGATGAACTATCGCAACCAGCACGTCACATTTTGGTTTATGGAGCATGCGTCTAAGTTTATGTTTGGGTAGACTTAGACGCCCTTAACGTCAAATATTCGGCGACATCCTGCCTCACGACA
>CALEEC010000372.1 GCA_937949245.1 uncultured Gemmataceae bacterium
TTGCAGCAATTCGACGGCTTGACGCATGTGGCCCAGGAAGAAACTGACGATGCCCAGTTTCAGTTGCCATTTCTTGGCCGTCGCGGGAGAAGCAGAGTCGAGTTTCTTGCGCAGTAGATCGCTCACTTCTCGCAACGAGCGAAACTGATTGCCCCCTTGGGCCAGCCCTTCGCGGAGTTTGGCCACGGTGCCTGCGTCGCAATCTTCGCGTTCTACCAACAACGCCCTGAGATCGATGGTCGGTTCCAAAGTGCCGCTCTCCAGACTGTCCGATAGGCAGACCAAGCCCCCAATGCCATGCGCGCACTGCATGACTTGAGCCGACGCGGCGCTAGGGCGCGTCGGCCTACAAAACATGTATTGTAAGGCTCACCACGTCCTTGGCAAGTCCGCCTCGACGCCCCCAACGCCACGCCGGACACGACACGATGCCCCCGAGGAAGGTTCGGGGGCATCGCGCTAACCGCAGAATCGTCCGAACTGCGGAGTGGTCCGAGTCGTTCTCCGGGCCATCACGAATCGTTGAACTGGGCTTGCATCTGTCGCAGCGTGGGAATGTCGCTGGGATGCACCGTCCGTTCGTCGATGCCGCGTTGTTTGGCTTTGCGGAAGGCGATTTGGGCTTCGTTCGGCTTGGCTTGCTTCAATCGGGCCATCGCCAGATGGAAATAACGCAGCGAGGTCGGCTGTTCGCGGATGGCCTCGGTCAGATCGTCGATCGCTTGGGCGTAGTCTCCCGCCGCGATGCGGATGCGTGCCCGCGTGTCGAGCAATTCGCCGGTCTGACCGGTCAAGCGGATCGCTTTTTGCACATATTCCAACGCCTGGGCCGATTCTCCCGTGCGTGGAGCCAGAATCCAGGCCAGATTGTTCAAGGCGAACACGTTGTTCGGGTCCGCTTGCAGCACTCGGCGATAGCTGGCCTCGGCCGCAGCATAATCTTGCTGCATCGCTTGCAACTCGGCTAACCCCAGCAGCAGCGCCACATCGTGCGGCTGATCTTGCAACGCGGATTCGATCCAACCGCGAACCGTCTGGATCTGCCGCGGCGTGACGTTGCCAAAGCGAACGATCCCCAGGCCGGCCATCGTCAACACGCGCGGCGCCAGTTGGCTGCGCATCCGCGTCAGCAACTCGAATGCCGCTGGCACCTGATCATCGGTTGCCATCAGCGAAGCCAGATTCACCACGGTTTCCGGATGAATCCGATGGATCGACTGATAGCGTTCGATGGCCATCGTCCGCAGTTGCCGCAAAATGGTCGGCGCGCTAGCAAGTTCCGATTGCGTCAGATTTTCCAACAGTTCGGCCACTTGGCGAATCCGCAGACTAGCGTCGTTGGATGTCGGATCGGCAGCACGGATGTAATCGTCCACCAGCTGCGTCAAGCGATCCAACGTGGCGGTGCGAACGTAATAGCGAGCAATCACGGCGACAGCTCGGAAGTCGTCGGCATAATTTTTTAGCAGTTGCCGAATAATCGGGGCGACGGCGTCCAGTTCACCTTGGAACAGCAGTTCGTCGGCGTAGCCGGTCAGATAGGCCAAGTTGTTGCCGTCCAAGCGTAAGAGTTGTTCCAACGTCTGACGGTAGGCCGGATGATTGCCCTGATGGCGGTACAATTGGGCCAGATGGAACAGATCCGTAGGCGACGCTTGCTGCGGCTCGCGGGTTAGCGTCTGCAAAGTTTCGATAGCCTGAGCCAGCAGGGCTTTGCGTTCGGCAGCTTCGAGGTGACGGTAGGCCGTCGCCAAGATCGCGACTCGGGCTCGGCGTTCTTCGGGGGCGTCGGACGGTTCGGCAGCCAATTCTTTCAGGTAGGCCACGGCTTCGGAGCGTTCTTCGCCACTGCCGTTGATGGCACGCAGCAGAGCCAGATTGCGTTTGGCCCAAGCGGCATCGGCGGGGCGATCTTTCGCTTCGTCGGCGAAGGTTTTGAGCAAGTCGATGGCAGCGGCTCGGTCATTGCGGGATAGCAACAGGGCCAACCGAGCTTGGGCCGTCGCCCGCTTGGCTTCCGCAGTCGCGGCGGGAGGCGTCCAGGTCCGTTTCGCGTAATTTTGGAAGTCCGACACTGTCGCGGCACACAACAGAGCATAGCCGCGATCGTTCAGGGCTTGCCGGGCTTCGCTGCGCACCAAACGATCGGCTTGGTCGCTTTGGCCGGTGCGTATCAGTAGCGCGGTCAACGCCCGCCAAGCATCGGGATGGTGCGGCAGTTGTCGGACGGCTTCGCGGAATTGCGTCAGCGCCAACTCGCGATACCCCAATCGGTCGGCCAGCGTCCCCAACCAGAGCCGACTTTCGGGATCCGACTCCACATACGGCTGCATCCAGCCGACCAACGCCTGGAAACGGGCTGGGCTGATCCCTTGGCAGGCGTTGTCCATCATGGCGCGGAAGCGTTCGGGCGTCAGGCGGGCATCTTGCAGCAGGGCATCGATCAACCGACGAGTCGGACCATCTTGCCCCTGGTGCATCAGGAACGTCAGGTAGGCTTGCAGATACATCAGATTCGAGCGATCCAATTCGACTGCGAGGGCATGCTCTTTGGCCGCAGTTAGAGAATCGCCCAGCGCCTCAGCCACGCGGGCCATGAGGCTATGCAGTTCGGCACGGCTCGGTTCTTTCTGCAACGCCGGGTGCAACTTTTGCTTGGCTTGCAGCAACAGAGCAGTATTCTTTGGCCGACCTTTCGCGGTGGCTTGCTCGACGAGGGCTAGCAGATCGAGGAAAGCGACCGTGGGGTTTTCCCCGTTTTCCAACTGGCGAATGGCTTCGCGCAATTGGCGGAAGGTGGTCGTATCTCCTTCGGCCAAGGCGAGTTCGGCAAAAGCACGCCGGATGGGCACATCCTTCGGTTGGCGTTCGGCTAAGCGTTCGTACAACCGCCGCACCGAAGCGAAATCCCGCAACCCCGCGTACACGTCGGCCAAGCCGTACAGCAAGCGGGTCTGATCGCTATCACTGAGGTCAGTCAGGGCTTGTTCGAGTTGACGTAGTCCTTGGCCACGTTCCGGCGAAGGATCCCGCAACCACAGATAGGCCCGCGCCAAGCGTAGATCGGCATGATCTCCCACGAGGCTTTGGCCTTCGTCCAACACGCTCAGCCCCGCTTGGATGCCCTCGATGCGGCTGACTGCTTGGGCCAACGCGACCCAAACTCGGGCATCATTCGGCCGACGACCGACCTCCTGACGGAGCAACTGAACCGCATGGTCGGCTTGCTTTTGTTGCATCAGCCATTCGGCTTTCAAGAGCGTCGGTTCGACGGCGTTGCGATGCTTGTGCTGCAATTCAGCGATGTAGTCGGCGAGGGCTTTGACTTCCGCGGCGTCGCCTTTGCCGTTGCGCAAGCGGGCCAAGCGTAGCCGGGCAAGCAGTACCCGAGTTTCCATCGGAGCATACGGCGAAGCGGCCACGACGGCATAATCGCGTAGGGCTTCTTCGATTTTCCCTTGGTTCAGCTTCAGATTGCCCAAGCTCAAACGTGCCGACAGGTTGTTGCCATCCAACGCGATCACCCGTTGCAAGGCTTCGACTTCCTCTTGGCGATTGCCCAAGCGGCGATGACAGACCGACATCAGCAAGTTAACCTGGATTGCCAATCCGGGGAGATTGACTGCTTCGGTGCGGAGTTTCTCGAACTGTTCCAGGGCTTCGGTCCATTTCTGTTCATGCATCAGCAGGCGGGCTTTGAGATAGCGAATCTGACTGGTCGTGGTGCGTCGAGCTTCGAGTTTCCGCAGGATCGCCCGTGCTTTTTCGACTTCCCCTTGCTGCACCATCAGGTCGGCCAAAGGAGTCAGCAGTTCCAATTCGTTGGGCAGCAGTCGGGTGCCCTGAATCAGGCACGCTGCCGCACCGGGGATGTTGCCGCTGCACAGTTCCAACCAAGACAAACTGCGGTAGAATTCCGGCTTGCGATGGTGCAGTTTCAATCCTTCACTGAGGATGACACGGGCTTGCTGAATCTCGCCGCGACCTTGGAGAATCTCGGACAACATCAGCAAACCGTCGGCATTCTCGGGATCAAGCCGTAACAGCCGATCGAGGTCTTGTTCGCATTCTTGCAAGCGATGGACCGACTTCAGATAGCGTGCCCGCACCAGCAGCGCTTCGGGATCGTGAGGGTTGGCTTGCACCATGCGATCCAACAAAGTCGCGGCGGCCGCCGGTTGATTCAATTGCCGTATCAGCAGATGGGCTAGCATCTCGTAGCTGCGGATCTGCTGCGGTGCCAAGCGGATGGCGGTTTCGTATGCTTGTCGGGCTTCGTCATGTTTGTTCTGCCGGCTCTGACAGAACGCGATCTGATGCCACAGGAGGCCATCGGCAAGATTTTTTTCCAGCAAGACGTTGGCATGGGTCATCGCGTCGCCGAAGCGTTGCAGTTCGATGCACACACGAATGGCACGCCGACGAATTTCGTCGCGGTGGGGATCTTCGCGGAGGATTTTCTCGTATAAAAACAGAATGTTGGCCCACCCCTTCGAGTCGGGGTTGCGTTTCTGCAAATACTCGGTAAGCGTGACGGTGGCATCGAGATCATTGGGTTGGAATTCCAGATACTGCCGTAGGTACGCGATGGCCAGATCGTGTTTCCCTTCCTGGGCAGCTCGTTCCGATTGCCAGAGCAACGCCCGATGCACGCGATCCGATTGCAGATAATGCGCGGTAAAGATGCCTCCGCCGAGCAAAACGACAAAGGCCATCAGTCGCAGAAGAAAACGCTTGTTGATCGTCGGCATGAATCGAACATCCTATTCGAGACGAGGATTCGCCTTCGGACGCAGTCCGAAACCGGCAGTGGCACGACGGCGATAGCATCCCTGAATCCTTCTAGGGGAGACGCCATCGTAGACCGCGAAAAAAAGTGTGTCAACCCGATCTGAGCTAACCTGCGGCAAGAGACGATCAGATAACCACTTCGGGAAATGCCGCTGCCGTCGCGGAGTCATTGCGGGAAATGCTCTGGCCGTCGCATCCCCTTTTTCGGAAAACGCGACGGCCTTGCTCAGAGAAATCAGGGGCAGGGAAAAGTAGGTATCCCCAGCCGCGAATCACTCCAAGAAGCGGAATTCGGTGCAGCCGAACACAGCTTGACTGACCGACGCCCAGGCTGCCAGTTCGGCTTGGTCTTTGCGGCTTTGGCGTATGGCGGACAAATGCCGCACGATCGCATCGTGTTCCAACGCCGTCGGAGCGCGGTTCAGGGTGAGCCGACACAATTCGTGGATGCGTTGCCCCTCATCGGCCGAATGTTGGATCAACCGTGCTGCTGTGCGCTGGGCCAGGTCGATCACGAACGGATTGTTCATCAGGAACAACGCCTGGGTCGGTACGGTAGTGGTATCGCGTTGGCCGGTCGTCACTTCAGGGTCGGCAAAGTCGAACACTTCCAAAAACGGCGGCAGATCGTTGCGGATGATCGGCAGGTAAACGCTACGGCGGTAGTTGTTGTCGGTTTTGATACCGCCATTGGAATTGTTGTCGATGGCACTTTCGCCCAGGCTTTCGACGGCCGAACCACCGACTTTCCGATCTAGAGCACCGGCCACTTGCAGCATGGCATCGCGTAACGCTTCGGCATCCAAACGCCGACGCATGGCTCGGCCAAACAGTTTGTTTTCCGGGTCGGCCTGCAACAAGGTAGCGTCGGCCATGCTACTGAGCCGATAGGTACGACTCAACACGATGTGGCGAATCAGACGTTTCAACGACCAGCCATCGGCGAAAAATTGCCGGGTCAAATGATCCAACAATTCGGGATGCGTAGGTGGCTCGCCTTGGCGTCCGAAATCGTCCGGCGTGCGAACGATCCCTTGGCCCATTAAGTGCAGCCAAACTCGATTGACAAATACCCGGCCGGTCAGTGGGTGGGTATCGCGTGTCAGCCACTGAGCCAGTTCGAGTCGGCCTGATTGGGCCGAGGTCACCGTGGGTCTTGGCCCCGGCTGCGTGACACTCAGCATCCCTCGCGGCACCTCGGCCCCCAGTTGATGCGGATTGCCGCGAAGGTTGATCCGCACGTTTTCGATCTTGTCTTCGTCACGCACGGCCATGACCAATTGCGCCGCTGGGGGAACGTTATCTTTCAGGGCTTTTTCTTGGGCTTCGAGTTGCTTGAGGCGCTCGCTGGCCTCGGCAATCTTGTTTCTCACCTCCGCCGGCACGCCCATGGCCATTTCTTTGTCCATCTCTAGCGCCCCCGCGGGCACGAAACGCACGGCATCGACGATGACATAGTTTTCGGTCCCCGCGTTGGAGATGGTCACCGAACCTTGGCTACCTTCCGCGAAACGGAATTTGCCGACCGACACGAACAGACCGTCCAACGTCGGCGGCTTGGTTTGATCGATCAAGATGGTCTTTTCGCCCCCGGCATAACGTACCGTCACCGGCACATTCTTGGCTCGACTGCTCGAAGCGGTGTAGGAGACAAAGACTTCGTATTCCCCGGCTCTGGGGATTTTGGGGGTGAAGGTGGCCGACTTACGGCCCTTGTCCGACTTGTCGTCGTGGCGATACCCGTCGCCGACGTAGGGTCGCGCGTATTGTGAGTCCTTCCAGGTTCCGACGAAAGTGGCTTGTTTGTCATCCACGACCAAGCCGATCAGTTTGGCCGGCGAACGCATGGTTGCCTTGTCCTGTTGGCTTGCCAGTTCCGCTTTGACTTTCTTGATCTGGTTAGTCAACTCAGTGAGTTTCTTCTGATATTCTTGCTGAGCGTTCCACCGGGCTTGGCCCTCGGCACCGCCCAGCGGACGTACCATCCAACCGGAGACGATCGGATTGCCTCGCTTGAAGCCGTCGAGCGTCCGCGTGCTAAAGAAGATGCCGGCCAGGGCGTAGTAATCCGCGGTGGGAATCGGATCGAATTTGTGGTCGTGGCAGCGGGCGCAGCCCAGCGACAGTCCCAGGAACATTTTGCCGAGGGTATCGATCTGTTCGTCGATGACGTCCATTTTCCGCTTCAATTTGTCGCGGTCGGCCAGGACTTTGGGGCCGATGACCAGCAAGCCGGTCGCGGTCAGCATCTCATCGCGTTCTTCGGTCGAGGAACTAGGCATCAGGTCACCGGCCAACTGTTCAGCAATGAAACGATGGATCGGCTTGTCGGTATTGAGCGAGCGGATCACATAGTCGCGGTAACGCCAGGCTTCGTGGAAGGCGAGGTTCTCATCTTTGCCGTTGGAATCGGCATAGCGAGCCAAATCGAGCCAATGGCGGCCCCAGCGTTCGCCGAACTGCGGGGAAGCCAACAAGCGATCGACCACCTTTTCCAAAGCTGTGCGATCGTCGGCCGGATCGCGGACGAACGCTTCCACTTCGCTAGGCGTCGGCGGCAAGCCGATCAGGTCGAAGGTGACTCGACGAATCAGCGTGCGACGATCAGCGTCGGCAGCCGGCCGCAGTTGTTTCGCTTCGAGCGCGGCCAGGATGAACCGATCAATGTCGGAGTTCGGCCAATGGGAATCGCGAACATCGGGGACGGTGGTAGGTTGTAATGGTCGAAATGACCAGAATTTACGGCCTTCGTCGAGATCAACTGTTTTTCGGGGTTGCACTTTGCCATCGCGGGGATCGGGGGCCCCCATGCGAATCCATTTCTCGAAGTCGGCGAGGACTTCATCGGCCAGTTTGCCCGAGGGAGGCATTTCGAGTTCGTCGTAGCGCATCGCCTTCAGAAGGAGGCTTTCGACGGGTTTGCCGGGGACGATCGCGGGACCAGAATTGCCCCCGAGGCGTAGACCATCGCGCGTATCGACATACAAACCGCCCTTGACCGACTTGACCTCGGCCGAGTGGCACGAGTAGCAATGCTTGACCAACACGGGCCGAATCTTCTGCTCGAAGAAATCGATCACAGCTTTATCGGGCTTGGGTTCGGCTGCCGTGACCGGTTGAGGCAGAACCACGGATAATAGGCCCATGAGCAGAGCGGCACGCACAAGCATGGTCAGCGATCCTCCGCGGGTCAGAACGAACACGAGCGATTCCCCTGGCCTCGCTCCCAGAGCAACGGGCGTCAGCCTGCCGTGCCTAGCACTTTGCCCAGCGCCGCAGCGTCGTGCCTGGCCCCGTGCCTCGCCGCGTATCTGGCCCTGGCGTGCGTCGGTCGATTGGCACAACCCCCATCGTCTCATTTCCTCCCTCATCAGAGCCGATTGCCGAATTTTTGGACAAGAAAAAATCCGCCGATTCGGCCCACCGGCCTACACGATCGGCTCAGTAGTACATCTGCGAAGTCGGTTTGATGACCAATTCCGGCACCGAGACATGCGGCGGCAGTGTCGCGACAAACAACACGGCCGCGGCCACGTCTTCCGGTTTGAGGATCTTAGCTCGTTGTTCTTCGGTAACCGGCACCGGCCGAGCCGCGAGGATGGGGGTATCGATTTCGCCCGGGTAAATGTTGCTGACGCGGATGCCGCTGTCGCGTTCTTCGTTGGACAAACACATCCCCAAGCCAGTCATGCCAAACTTGGAGGCGACGTAGGCCGCCCCACCCAAGGGGTTGCCCCGTTTCCCCGCGACCGAGCTAATGTTGACAATCACGCCGTCTCTGCGTTGCAACATTCCCGGTAACACTTCGTGAATGCAGTAGAACGCACCGTTCAAGTTCGATCGAATCAGCAATTCCCAATTTTCGACGGACAGTTCCCGCATGGTACGGGCTTTAATGTTGGTGCCGGCGTTGTTGACCAAAATCGCGATGGGGCCAAGCTGTTGCGTGACGGTCTGCACCAAATTTTTTACAGAAGTGAAGTCTCCCACGTCGGCAGGGACGGTCAACAAGTGTTCCCCCCCGGCCAACTCCTGGGCGGCCTGGGCGAGTTTGTTCGCGTCGCGGCCACTGATGGCGACTTTGGCCCCTTCTTGCAGAAACAGTTGGGCCGTTGCTCGTCCGACTCCGCTGCCGCCCCCGGTGATCAACACCACGCGATCTTGTAAGCGGGCCATGATAACTCCTTTCCCGAATTGTCAGAGGAACCCAATCTGGGTAGACTGTTGTCATTCCGAATAGGGACGCCGGGGCGTTTGCCAAGCGTCGAAACGTGTACTTTTGCCGAAAAGGACTACTATGAATCTAGAGTTGCGTCGTCGTACCGATGAATTGTGCGCCCGCTTGGCCCAGTTGCGAGACTCTCTTTGACATCCCGGGCAAAATGGCCGAGCGTAGCCGCTTGACCAATCTCATGGGCGAACCCAACTTCTGGGATCATCCCGACAAGGCGCAAAAGGTCATTCAAGCTCTCAAACCGCTCAACGCTCTGTTGAAGCCTTACGAAGAGTTGCGCTCGGCTGCCGACGATCTGCAAGCGATGGCCGAGTTGGCCGAGGAAGATCCGAGTTTGGAAGCGGAGATCGGCCCCGAACTAGATCGTTGCGCGAAGTTGCTGGACAACTTCGAGTTGCAAGCGATGATGAGCGGGAAACAAGATTCGGCCAATGCCATCTTGTCGATCCATGCTGGAGCCGGCGGTACCGATGCCTGTGATTGGACGGCCATGCTGCTACGCATGTACACCCGTTGGGCGGAACGGCATAATTTCACCGTCGAGATTCAAGACGAAGTCCCCAACGAGGAAGCTGGGTTGCAGAGCGTTACCGTGCGTATCGTCGGCGATTACGCTTACGGCTACCTGCAAAGCGAAGTTGGGGTACATCGGTTGGTACGCATCAGTCCGTTCGGCGCGGGGGACACCCGACAGACCTCTTTTGCCGCGGTCGAAGTGTTGCCGGAATTGGATGACACCATCGAAATCGAGGTGAAAGAGTCGGATCTGATCATGCAGACGTTTTGTTCCGGTGGTCCTGGCGGACAGCATCAGAACAAGACGCAATCTGGCGTGCGGTTGATCCATAAGCCGACCAACGTGCGTGCCGAGAGCCGAACCGAGCGTAGTCAGAACAAAAACTACGAGAATGCGTTGAAACTCCTCAAAGCCCGACTGTACGCGATCGAGGAACAGAAACGCCTCGGCGACATGGAATCGCGATACGATGCCAAGGGAGAAATCGCCTTCGGATCGCAGATTCGCAGTTATGTGTTGCAGCCGTACACGTTGGTCCGCGATGAACGGCCTGGGATCGATGTCAAGACCCCCAGCGTCAACGCGGTGCTCGACGGCGACTTGGACCAGTTCATGACTGCCTACCTGCGGCACAAAACCGAACGCGAGCACAAGCGTGCCAGCAGCGCCAAGGCGACCGCCTAACTAATGCTCGGGGAAAACACCCGACGACGAGTTGAGAAACCACCCGACAACTCCCATCGTCGGCTCCAGTTTTGGAGAGCCGCGGACGCTAGTCCGCGGATGTTGCAAAACCACCCGACGACTGACGTCCGTCGTCGGCTTCCCGGCAAGCTGGTGGACCGTTCGTCCCGGCGGTCAAGGCGAGCCCCCGTGCCTACGCTCGCCCGTTGGCGTTGCGTTGACAAGGCACCGATGCTCACTTGCTCACTTCTTGGGCATCGGTTGGGATTCCTCCCCGGGGGGAACCAGCGCTTTGATCAATTGGGCATTCTCGCCGTTGTACAGACGCACCACCCCTTCTTCGCCCCCCACAGCAATCAGTTTGCCATCGGTACTGACACCCAAGGCGTAGAGGAAGTCGTTGTTCCCGGCAAAGTTGCGCATGTTGCCGCCGTTGTCGAAGTTCCACATCTTCACTTGCTGATCGCCAGAGGTGGTGACGAATGCCGGCGTTTTGCCGGGGATCACCAGCAATCGCGTCACTTGTTTGGAGTGGCCATTGACGTCGCGGGCTTTTTCGCCTTTCTCGAAGTCCCAAATTTTGATGCCGTTGTCCGCCCCGGCACTGACCAAGAATTTACCGTCCGGCTTCCAACCGACATCGAGAACATGATGCGTGTGTCCCTCGAAAGATTTGAGGAACTTGCCCGAGGGGATCTCGAAGACTTTGACGAACTTATCCGCCCCGCCGGTGGCCAGCATCTTGCCATCGGGCGAGAAAGCCACGCCGAAGACAGTGTCGGAGTGTCCCCCGCGAATGTTGAGGATCTCTTTGCCGGTTTCCGTCTCGAAGACTTTGATTTCGCCGTCTTCCGTCGGGGCACCTCCGCCGGTCGCAAACAGGCGACCATCGGGCGAAAAAGCAATCGTCGTCACTTTGTCGGCAAAACCAGTGATGCGTTTCTTGATCGCCCCACTGGCGGGATCCCAAAGGATCACCTCTTGGAAACTCCCGGAAACCAAGGTTTTACCGTCCGGCGAGAACGTCAGCGATTCGACCAGCGAGACATGCGCGGCGTTGGCCGGCTTTTTGTCGGCGGTGAGAATCGCCGGATCGACCAGCATTTTCACATGCTCGCCCTTAGTCGGTTCGTAGAGATGGATCTGATTCCCCCGACTCGCCGCGATGAGGGTCTTGTCCGCATTGATGCTGACCCCACGCACCGGCTTAACCAACGCGGGAGGCAGCGACACGACGATCTTCGGCTTCTCGCGGACTCCCGAACCGGGCTTGGCTCCTTGATCGATCCATAGTTTGATCAGGGCCAATTCTTCGGGAGTTAACGGCTCTTCGCTTTTAGGCGGCATGATCGGTTTTTTCTGCCGCGACGAAAACAGATACAGTAGACTTTCCGTCGACTTCCCCGGCACGACCACCACTCCGCGTCGGCCACCTTTCATCACGCCAGCATGGGTACTCATGTCGAATTTCCCTTCGATCACGTTGCCGGAGTGGCAGAATTTGCACTTGTTCTCGAAGATCGGTTCGATGTCTTTGGTGTAATCGATCGGTTCTTTGCGGTCGATTTTGATTTCGGGAATCGGGGGCAGGTCGGCTTTCTTGTCGTCCGCAGCGACCAAAGGCAGCGGCGTCAGCAGCAGGAGGGCCAGAACATTACGCATATCGGCAGTCCTCATCCTCAAAGTTGGCAAGGGAAATTGGCAGTGGCACAAGCGAGCGATCCCGCAGGATCGTTGTTTTACCACATTCCCACGGACTCATTTCACCACGTTCAGATTCACTTTGACTTCTTGCATCACCGGATGTTTGTTGTCGAACAATCCTGTGACTTGGATGGCCACATTGGCTACGGGGCCAGGCTTGGCATTGGCATCGGCCTGAACGGGAATTTTAACTTCCTCTTTGCCCGCAGGGATAGTCGCTTCGGCGATGCGAATGCCGGTGGTCCCCGGAGGAAGCACGCATTTCAGCTGATACGCACCTTGGTAGCCGTGCTGCCGGGCTACCTTGACGACCATTTCCACGGTGGCACCGATTTTGACCGCTGGTAGGGTCGGCACTGAGACGTTGGCCAATTGGGCCGGCACTACGGTCACCAGTAAGGGCACCGCAGGGGCAGTCACGTTAATGGGCTTTTTGGCTTTGCCGGCCGGGTCTTTGTCGTAGGGGAACGATGCCACTCCTTGCACGATCACCGGGTAAACTCCCGGTGGCGTGTTCGGCTGGGCACTGATCGGTAGGGCGATCTCCGCTTTGTCGGCGGGGACGGCCAACGGTTGGTTGTTGTTGGTCTGCACCAAGGGCGGAGGTTGCGGAATCGTCAGCATTTGCGATAGATTGACGGCCACTTTGGCATCGGGATGCAACCGAGCCACTTTCACCATCACTTGGGATTTTTCGCCCGGTTTGATGACCAATTCCGGTGGCCCGAGTTCGATACGCAACGCCGCCTTCTCGCCGATGGCCCACAATCGTGAACGATCCATGCGGACTTCCGCCGGGATGTTCTGACCTCCGGGCACCGGCCAGACGATCGACGCGGGGCGGGCTTCGCGAACCACGGTTTGCCCGTTGATCGTGGCCGTTCCCTTGATGCTCACATGCGGCAGTACCGTTGGCGCGAGTCCTGCGGCTACTTGCACGACAAACGGACCCCCACGGGCGTTGCTCGGCAAAAATTGCGGGGGAGCGGTAATCCCAGGGGGGAATCCTTCGGCCGTTAATTGGATCGGCCCATTGAAACCATCGCGGCGAATCACGAACAGATCGAACGCCTCGCATCCTTCGGGGCGGAGTACCGTCGATGCCGGTTGATTGTTGCTCACCGGCATGGCCACCAGGCGAAAATCGGGCTGTTCCAGGGCCAGACGCAACCGATAGGCAAACTTTGGCCCAAACGCGACGGCCGACTCTCGACTCCCGACGACCACGACGTATTTGCCATCTTCCGGCGCCGTGAAACGGATCGGCGTCGGATCGGCGGTTCGGCCGTAGAATTGCGGCATGTTGGGTTCGTTGGTGTCGTCGGCTTCGACGAGGTCTTGCTTGGTCTTCGGATGCCGGACTGCCAGGAACAGATCCATCGGCGTGCCGATGCGTTCGGCGAAGGCTTCGATCATCAGCGTTTCGCCTTTCTTGGCCGAGAACGCATAGAAATCGAGATCACCACGTTTGTCGATGCGCCCTGCCACTTCGCAGGGGTTCGGCACGTCTTGGGCTTGCTCGAAGGTGTCGTTGCCTTCCTTTTCCAGCACCACCGGAGCCGAGGCGAAGTACAGACGCACCGCGTTCGACGATCCGTTGGGGCCTTTGAAGCGATGGTCGAAGCCATCCATACCGAGCATTTTCGGATCGACTCGGCCCAAGGTGGCCAGTTTCGTTGGAGCGTTCGGTTCATTAGGCGGAGTGATGGTGACGGTGAGTTTCTCGACCGCTTGCCCATCGACTCGGGCATTCGGATCGAGTTGGCCCCCGGGGAGATTGCGCCCATAGAGGGTGACTTGCGCCGGCTTGCCCGGTTCGAGCATGGGCGGGAAAACTGCGTCGATCCACGGTGCGGTGCTGACCGTCAGCCGGTAGAATATCTGCGGCCCCCCCTGCATGTGCGTGAATTCGGTGACACGGATCAGGTACTCGCCGTCGTTGGGGGCTACGAAATCGGCTAGAACATCTTCGGCGGGGCGAGTTTTGGCAAAGGCCAGTCGTTTGCCTTGGGGCGAAAAAATCTCAACGGCAGGGAACGCACGCGAATCGATCGAGTAGGCTTGCACCAAAGCCAAGATCCGCTGCCCCTTTTTCGCGGTGATGGAGAATAAATCGACATCCGCCGGGTTGTTGATAACGCCGTCAATCGTCGAGGGAATCTCGATCTTTTGCGCCTCGCCGACGTCGTTGTTCGGTTCTTTCTCCGGCAATTCGTTAAATTCGCCAACGGCGAACGTCCGCGGATTGCTGACGCCGAACTTGCCGACAAAGCGAACATCATGCGTGCCGAGGGGAGCATCGGGCGGAATCGTCACTTTGAACTTCGGCGGTCCGGCGGGAGGCTTGGGCTTTTTCGGATCGGCTGCGGGAGGAGGCGGAGGAGGCACATATTCCGCCTTGATCGCCGGATGGCTGAACAGCAGCATTTGCGGTTCGTCCAGATCCGTGCCGGTGAGGGTGACTTCGACCACAGAACCCACTTTTCCACCCACGGGCATGATCAGTTCCAGGCGTGGCACCGGCCAACCGGGGGGATTCTGCTGTGCCCAAACCGGCGTGGTCCCCCAATTCCAGCCCAGCGACACAACCATCAGCAAGAGTAAGGAGCGCATGCAACCTCCGAGGGGCCGAAGCTCTAGCGGTGTGAACCAATTTCGGTATGCCGACGAATTTCGATCGCAGGTCGAAACGAAATTCGAGTGCGGAGGGATCCAATCGACCAATAGACGCATCGTAAGCGAGATCCCAAGCCAGGTCAAGCATCTGCTGACCAAAACCCACTTTCTGAAGCCTTGCGAGGAGTGCCGACTCACATCGGCCGGCTCGCCGAAAACCTCCGGCGAATGACGTCTGCCGGCTCGCCTAGAGCCGACGATGCCAATCGTCGGGTGTTTTCTCGAGCACGAGTGTTTTCTCGCCCCATCGTCGGGTGCATATCGTCGAGCAACCGCGGACGGGCATCCGCTCCAGGTTTGTTGAGCAACCGGCGAAGATTTTATGTACTATGATGATGAAGAGTACTTCATCCTTCTGGAAAGATTCCTATAACTCGGTTCAGACGCGCGTTGACTCTATCTTGTGGAACGGTCAAGATAGCAGAATGGATGTGATAAGTAGAACCTGCCGAGGCTATCGCGGATGAGTGACCCCTCCACGAGTCCGACCACCGGCGATCGCAACCCCGGGATCGAGGCAAAGACGCAAGTCCTCGGTCTGGCGGAGTCGTATTCTCATTCTGCTACGGCAGCTTCGGTGGTATTACCTGCGCTCCCTTCCGAAATTGGGGGATACAAGATCCTCCGCTTGCTGGGCGTGGGAGGGATGGGGATTGTCTACGCGGCACAAGACCCGGTGCTGGATCGCGAGATTGCCTTGAAGATCCTCAAGCCGGAATTCGCGGCAGTCAAGGAAGCCCGCAAACGCTTTGCTCACGAAGCCCGGGCCGCGGCCAAGATCGAACACGACGCGATCGTGCCCATCTACAGCGTCGGCGAGGCAAACGGGGTGCCATTCATCACCATGCCTCTGTTGCAAGGGGTGTCACTGGACGATTGGCTACAAAGGCACGGAGTGGCACCAGCTCCCTGGGTGGTCTGGCTAGGGCGGGAAGTGGCCGAGGGACTTGCGGCGGCTCATGCAACGGGATTGGTCCACCGCGACATCAAACCCGCGAACATCTGGATCGAAGTCGTTCCCGGCGCGGATGGTCACCCTGTGCTGAAACGTGCCCGCATCCTCGATTTTGGCTTAGCACGATCGTACAAAGACGATCGACTGACGCAGACCGGCACTGTCATGGGCACGCCCGCCTACATGGCTCCCGAACAAGCCCGCGGTCTGCCCGTCGATGCCCGAGCCGACATCTTCAGCCTCGGCTTGGTGCTTTACCGCATGCTGGTAGGCAAAAACCCTTACGAACGCGGCGATGTCTACGCCTCGCTGACGGCGTTGGCCGTCGATGTCTTGCCGCCGGCTCACGTCGTTCAACCGCAGGTGCCGTTGGCGTTGTCGTATCTGATTGCCCGCATGACGGTCAAAGATCCCGCTCTGCGGATAAGTTCCGCCATCGAGGTGGCGCGGGAACTCACCCGTTTGCTCGACCCGGCACACCTTTATGCTCCGCCGCTTAGCGGCACCTTCGCCCCCATCGTCACGCCGATCGAGCCGCTGCCTTCGCTCACCGCACCGATCGAACCGCTGACTCCCCCGAACACACCGATCGAGTCTTCCGACTCCCCATTCGTGGGACTGGCCGAAGAATTGGCCACCGCGCCTCCGCCTCCCAAACCCAAATCGTCGATCTTTGCTGCGAAGCCCGATGCGCAACGTCTGGGCATCAGCTTGATCGCGCTGGCAGCCATCGTCTTGTGCTTGGTCCTCTGGCGGATGATTCCCCAAGGGCAAGGAACTCTGGTGCTGGGAAGCGACGACGATACGGCACGGGTGCGTATCCTACAGCAAGGGCGGGTGATTCGGGATAACGTCCCCCCGGGACTGCTCAAGTTGCCCCCGGGGCGATACGAAATCGGTTGGCTAGAGCCAAGCCCCCACCTCGAGTTATCCACCAGTTCGTTCCAGATTTCCGAGGGCGAAAACACCTACGTTTGGATCACGCGTGCGAAAGGCGATCGTAACCGTAATCTGCGTAGTGACGCAGGATTGGAACCTGCACGCATATGGGAAGACCGCGTCGCGAAACTACCGCTGGCAGAGCAAATCGCGGCCGTCGAGAAACGCTATCAGCAGATGTACCCGGGGAAGTTCAGCAAATTCCGCGAGGCACGGATAGAAGCAGAGACGATTCCTTCGTTGTCGATCGACACCGAAGTGGTCACGGATCTGACGCCATTGAAAGTCTTCAAGCACATTCACTGGCTCGATCTGACACCGACCAACCGTCCTGGCACCGGGCGATTGACCGATCTGACACCGTTGCAATCGATCCACATTCGCCAATTGATACTGGCCCATAACCCCGAACTGAAAAATCTGCTCCCCCTACGCTCGAAAGCCTTTGAGTTGCTCGATTTGCAGTCGACCGGCGTGTCCGATTTGTCACCGTTGGCCCAAAGTGCCATCCGCGAGTTGAACCTGTACAATACGCCGATAGTCGATTTCCGGCCATTGCATGAGATTCAAGGGCTAGTCGATCTGACCATCGGCGGTCGGCCGACGATCGATCGTCTGGATTTCTTGCGTGGTCTGCGACTGAATCGATTGCAAGCGAACGACGCGGGCTTCCGCGACCTGTCGCCTTTGCAGGGGATGCCGTTATCGGCATTATCGATTGTGCGAGCGCCGGTCGGCGATCTTAGCCCCCTACGCGGCATGCGGCTGCGTGAACTGAACCTTCGCGGCGTCCCCGCTACGGATCTACAACCGTTGCGAGGAATGTTCTTGGAAACGCTCGATTGCGACGAACGCCCCGAGATCGACTACACCCCCTTGCGTTCCATCCGCACGCTTAGCACCATCAACGGCAAACCAGCCGCGATGTTCGCCCCCAAGAAGTGACATCGAGTCATTGCTCGCGACGGATGGCCCATTCGGTAAGTAGGATCAGCCAAGTTTTTGCGGAGGATTCGGCAAGTTCGGTTAAGCACGAACGTGCTCGACTGGCGAATTCCTCGGCACGTCGGCGAGCATAGGAGAGGGCGTGCGTCGCTTCTAATGCCGGAGCAATCCTTGCACGCTTGTGGGGCAGATCGTCGGTCAGGATCTGGCGTAACCGGGCCGCTTCATCGGCTGGGACGCCGTCGAGCATTCGTACCAGCGGCAGAGTGAGTTTGCCTTGTTGCAGGTCAGTACCCAGTGTTTTGCCCGCTTTATTTTCGTCGCCAATCAGGTCGAGCAGGTCGTCGGCAATCTGGAAGGCCATCCCGAGGCATCGACCATATTCGGCCAAGGCTTCGATCCGTCGCTCGTCGGCCCCCGCGTGCATGGCCCCTAGCCGCGCGCAGCATTCGGTCAGAGCTGCGGTTTTGCCTTCGATCATCTGGAAGTATTCCTCTTCGCTCAATTCCAGATTGCCGCGTTCCGCTGTCTGGAGCATTTCGCCGAAACAGACGCGATTGGTCGCTTCGCCGATGATCTCGCAGGTTCGGGCATCGCCCAGGGTACTCGTCAGGTGGAAAGCGTGGGTGAACAGCCAATCGCCTAACAAGATGCTGCGTTTGTTGCCCCACAGGGCGTGAACGGTGCGAACGTGCCGACGCACGTCGGCT
>CALEEC010000373.1 GCA_937949245.1 uncultured Gemmataceae bacterium
GAACTCAAAATATTGACCCAGCAAGCTAAAAACGAAGAGGCTCTGCAACGGGTCCGGTCGGCCTACAAAGCGGTCGAGTCGGAACGCGATCTGATCCGGGAACGGATCGCTCAACTGAAACAACGCATTGCCACCGACAAACTTCCCAACACCGACGACTACGCTCGCGACGCGGAGTTCAACTTCCAACAATTGCAGGAGCAACAAAACAAACTCGCGGAATATATCGCCGAACTCGACAAAGCCATCGCCCAAGCCAACGACCCGAATCGCAAAAAAGAGAACGACGAATTGGAGCAACAACTGCGCCAAGCCCGCCTCTTGGCCAAGCAAGGCAGCTACGACGAAGCGATCGCGGCCTACGACGCACTATTGGCCAAGAAAGAGCAACCGCAAGTGCGTGCCGAACGCGATCAATTGTTCGCTCAATGGCAACCGCGCGATGCCGAACATGCCAACGCCCGCAAATTTCTGCTCGACGTGTGGCTCAAATCCACCCAAGTGGATGACATCCGCAAACGGCTGAAAGAGGCCAAAGCCGCGATCGCCAAATGCCAACAAGTCGGCGATCGACTGACGATTAACAGAGTATTGGTGTTGGCACCAGAACTGAACAGCATTTTGGAAGCCGAAATCAAACGACTGGAAAATGCGGAGAACGATGAAGACAAACTCGCCCATGATGAGACGACGAAGTTGGCCAAAGAAATTTCGAAGCTGTTTGAAGAATTGGACCAATTTCGCAGAGCAAAGAACTAACCCCCACGCATGCTGGTCGAAGTTTCTTATCGATGGCCCTTGTCGGGAAAGCCGTGATGATTCCACACCCTTTGCGTTATCTAACGTCGTTTGATGCTCGGCGGGATCTGCATTTGTTCACGGACATTCTGATCATCGGCGGAGGCATCGCCGGTCTGCGAGCCGCCCTGGAGGTGCCCAACGATCTGGAAGTGTTGGTCGTCACCAAAGACAGCATCCGCGAGAGCAATTCGGCCTACGCGCAAGGGGGCATCGCGGGGGTGATGTCACCAGAAGACCGTTTCGAGAATCACATCGAAGATACCCTGGCCGCCGGGGCGGGACTATGCCAACGCGATGTCGTCGAATTGGTCGTCCGCGAAGCACCGCAGCAGATTGCCGACCTGATCCACTGGGGGACGGTATTCGATCAGGAAAACGGACAAATCGCCCTGACGCGCGAAGGAGGACACAGTCATCGACGCATCGTCCATGCCTTGGGCGACGCGACCGGCTACGAAGTGATGCGTGCCATCATTGCCAAGGTAAAAGCGACGCCGAACATTGCGTTACGCGACGATACCTTCACGCTCGATCTGCTGACAGCCAACGGCGTCTGTGTCGGGGCGATCCTCTGGCGCAAAGACGTGGGCCGGATCTTGGCCTGGGCCAAGCAGGTGATCTTAGCTTCCGGCGGAGCGGGGATGGTGTATCGCGAAACGACCAATCCGCCGGTAGCCACGGGGGACGGCATGGCCATCGCCTATCGCGCCGGAGCGGAACTACGCGATATGGAGTTTATGCAGTTTCATCCGACGGTCTTGTATGTGGCCGGTTCGGCGCGGTATCTGATCAGCGAAGCGGTCCGTGGCGAAGGGGCCTACCTGCGGGACGTGACCGGCCGACGCTTCATGCTCGACGAAGACCCCCGCGGCGAACTGGCCCCCCGCGATGTGGTTTCGCAAGCGATCTTCCGCACCATGGAGCGGACGCAGCATCCCAACGTGTACCTCGACTTGTCGCACCTGGACCGACAGATGGTTCGCGAGCGGTTTCCCGGCATCAACCGCGTCTGCAAGAGTTTCGGCCTGGACATCACCCGTGACCGTATTCCGGTGCGTCCCGGCGCGCACTACATGATTGGCGGAGTGCGGATCGACAAAACCGGGCGGACTTCGATTCCTGGTTTATGGGCGGCCGGCGAAGTGACTTCCAGCGGCCTGCACGGTGCCAATCGTTTGGCCTCGAATAGTTTGTTGGAAGGCCTGGTATTCGGCACGCTGTGCGCCCGCGGGGCCAGCGAAGCGGCCCGGCAGCAACCGCGACCGGTGCAACCGCTGCGCCTACGGCACACGGTTCCACCCAGTGCCAGCCACGATCCGCTCGACGTGGCCGACCTGACCAATTCGCTGCGAAGTCTGATGGTCCGCAAGATGGGCATTGTCCGCGAACGCAGTAGTTTGTTGGAGGCGAAGCAGAATGTCGAATTCTGGTGCCGCTATGTGCTGCGTCGCGAATTTCACGACCGTGCGGGATGGGAGTTGCAAAATTTGCTGACGATAGCCCGATTGATGATCGGCTCAGCGTTAGAGCGTGAAGAATCGCGAGGCACGCACTGCCGAAGCGATTTCCCGCAACGTGACGATGTGCATTGGCAGCGTCACATTATCTGCCCTCCGTGGTCGGAATTGTCGATGGAAGCCCCTATCGCTCCCCCGACCGGCAACGAGCCGTAACGCTACTCCTAGCGGCGGGCAATCGACGTCCGTTGCCCACCGTGTCTCCTCCGCCTCAGAAGATACAATTCCCCCCCGGAGCGTTTTTTGTTTGTTCCACACCACGGGGGGCTAACGCCTCCCTGGCTCGGGGGACCAAACCAAGTTCGGGTAACCAAGCAAAATTTTCCCAAAATTGAGCGAACGACATTGAAGAGGGTTGATGTACATATGTTAACATTCCAGCCGAGTAGGTCGGCGACCCCATCATGGGGATGGGAGGAACGCTGAACTACCTCGTGCTGTGGCAAGGGGCGATGCAACGGATGCGGTTTTTTCCGGTTCACCTTGCTGCCGCGGCATCGTTGCTTGGTGAGCAATTGGCTGGAAGGAGAATGTTAGTGACACGGTACACGCTCTTGATGGCGGGGGTTCTAGCCCTCGGGAACGCAGGAATCCTGGCTCAAGACTCCAACGAAGCAGAAGCCAAACTCGAAAAATTGGTGAAGGATCTTCGCCATAAGGACGCGAAGGTTCGTCTGGCAGCAGTGAAAGCCTTGGGCGAAATGGGCGAAGGCGCGACGAATGCGGCACGTCCGCTGTGTAACCTCCTGTTGGACCCGTCGCCGAAAGTGGTCGCTGCAGTCTTGGAAGTCATTGAGAAAGTACGCCCTGACCTTCACGCCGATCTTGCAAGGCTGCTGCTCAATAAGGATTTGGGGAGCCATATAGAAGCAGTCAGTAACCTAGGCAGACTCGGAAAACAAGCCGAACCTGCGTTTGATTTGCTGCTAGCCCAGAACCGCATCCTTATGGCAACAATAGGGAAACTGAAGGGTGATTCTTCGAAGGGGAGCAATACGATCCTTTTCCGGGCACTATGTCTATTTGTGGACCATCAATCAAGATCATCCTGAGGTGATTAAGATATACAAGCACTTAGCCGGCCCGAATAACACGAGCTTTGAATACGGATTCTTCCGAAGCGAAGCGCTGCAGCGTTTGGTCGAACGAGCGGGCGAAGACGAGGCTAAACGGAAGGAATTACTGCCGTTGTTGAAAATAGGAATCAGCACTCCGTCGGAAGTGCAGATCCCCTGCATCAACATCGTTGGGTCCTACGGTACTTTGGCCAAAGATTTCGTACCGATTCTGAAGAAACTCAAGCTATCAAGCGATGAAGACATCCGCGACGCAGCCAGCAAAGCACTCGATTTGATCGGCCCCTGAAATGACATGCTCAATAGGTCAGGCATCTAGCTTGACCTCTGGCGAAGGCAACCACCTTCCCCCAAGCGGCAGGTGTCAGCTCGCTGTGATTTGGTTTGGTTTTGCTTGGGTTTGGTCGGGTTTAGTTTGGTTTCGCCGAGGGGCAAGGCACGGAGGGCTGACGCCCCCCGCTCGATCGAACGGTTCCAACTCCTCCCAAGCGGCGGGCGTTAGCTCGCCGTATCGATACCCGCCGTCGATGCTACCCCTTGCGGACGGTTGCTGTCCCAGTAGTGGATCAGATCGATGCGGGTGACGATGTCGATCACCCGGCCGTCTTGCATCACCAGCACTCCCGTGTAACCCGACAGCAGCAGACGATAGGCTTCGTCCAAATGCACGTTCACGTCCAGTTTCGGCAATGGCCGGGCCATGATCTCGCCGATGCGCACCTGGTTCGGATCGCGGGCGTCGTGCAGCACGCGGGCCAGCGTCACTTCCTGCACGCTGCCGACCGGTTCGCCGTCTCGCATCACCGGCAATTGGGAAATCCCGGTCGCTTCCAACAGCTGAATCGCTTCCTCTGCCGTCGCGTCGGGCGAAATCGTGACCAACTTCCGCGGACCACGCTTCTTCAGCAGATCGCCCAGCGAGTGTGCCGGTACTTCCGTTTGCGTCAGGTGGTTGTCGGCCAGCCAACGATCATCGAAGAATTTGCTCAGGTAGTTGCGTCCGGTATCGCAGCCTAGGGCCACGACCAAATGCGATTCGTCCAGCCGTCGAGCGTAACGCACAGCCGCAGCAATGTGCGTACCA
>CALEEC010000374.1 GCA_937949245.1 uncultured Gemmataceae bacterium
CGCGGTTCCCTATCGTCGCGGGGGGAAACACTTTCCCGATTCCCGATCCTCATACCAAAAGCAAAGTTACGGCTTGGTTCCCACTGGAGCGACGCCTTTGAGTTCTAAGGTCGAAACCGCTTTGGTTTTGAGATCGACCACCCGAATGCGATGGGCGTTGGTGTCGGCAACATACAGTTTGTCGCCGGCGATGCTCAGTCCCGCGGGTTCGTTGAACATCGGATCTTTTTCATCGACTTTGGTGGTCGGCAACCAAGTTTTGCATTCTTTGGTCTTCGGATCGAGTTCTTTCAGTTTGCTGTTGTAGGTGTCTGCGATCAGGATCTTGCCGTTGTAGTAGGCGACTCCCAGAGCGTGTTGAATGCGCGCGGCCGGTCCTACCCCATCAAAATCGCCGAACTCGAATAGCCCTTCACCGATCAGGGTTTCGACGCGACCTTTGCCATCGAGTGGCACCGAACGGATGGCGCTGACTTCGGAATCGGCCACGAACAGAGATTTGCCATCGGTAGCCAATCCTGACGGTTGAGCGAACCGCGCCGCGAACAGCGGACCGTCTTTGATGTTTTCCACGCCATCGCCGGCGTAGGGCATCACTTTCTTGGTCTTTAGATCGAAGGTCCAGATTTGATGATGCCCTGCCATCGCAATGAAGATGAGATGATCATTGATCGCTAACAGATCCCAGGGGCTGTTCAAGCCGATTTTCAGTGCGTCTCCCCCTTCATCACGTCCGCCGCGATCTTGTTCTCCCGTGCCGGCGACCGTGGTAACGGTTTGCTGTAGCAAATCGAGGGCACGAATCGCGTGGTTCTTGCGGTCGGCCACATATAAAGTCTCGCCGATCAGGGTCATGCCTTGCGGATCATCGAATTGGGCCGTGGCGAAGGGACCATCTTTGCGACCCGGTTCGCCGGTACCGGCAATGGCGATTTTGTTCCCGTCCAAGTCAGTGATTACAATGCGATGATGCGTGCTGTCCGCGATGAACAACCGCTTGCCCTTCGCGTCGGCCAAGACTTTGCCGGGGAAGTACAGCGGGGTCGGCTTCGATTCGCGGAACTTCGCCGTGTCGAAGCGGATCGGCTTTTCGTCCAGCGTCTTGTTCTCGCGGTGCTTCTTGATCAATTTTTCGATCGCGTTTTCCAAAAGATCGTAATTTCCTTCGCCCCGGACATAGCCGACGTAGTAACCTTCAGGATCGATCAACACGAGGGTCGGCCAAGAACTGACGTTGTAGCGACGCCAAATGTTCATTGCACTGTCGTTGACAACCGGGTGTTGAATCTCGTAGCGGAGGATCGCTTTGCGAATGCTCTCGCTATTTTTCTCGTTGTCGAACTTGGCCGAATGGACCCCGATGACCACGAGTTGATTGGCGAATTTCTTCTCCAACTTGGCCAAGTCCGGCATGATGTGGATGCAATTGATGCAACAGAGTGTCCAGAAGTCGAGCAAGACGATCTTGCCGCGTAACTCTTTGAGGGTTAGGGGTTTACCGGTGTTCAGCCAAGCTGTGCCTCCGTCGAGTTCCGGGGCTAGCCTACGGCTGGACGACTCTTGAGCGACCGCCGAAGTCGCGTTAAACAGATCGGAATCGGGCATCGGCAGGGGCAGGGGCGTCGTGGGGAGCAGGAATTTCCAAGTGAGCAAGCCCGTGACGGCGAGCATCGCGGTGAGCAGAACGGCCCACGGAAGCAGGCGCGGCGATGGACCGCCGACCGAGGCAGGAGAAGTTGTCGACATAGCGAAAGGCTCCTGAAGCTGTCGGAGAAATTCGGGCAAGTCATTCTTAGCATTTTAGAACTCGACGCCGAGTCGGTCTATCCACCCCTACCTTCCCGAGAACCGCTGGCAGCCAGCCTCTCTTCAGCACCGAGTTGGAGATAGTTTAGGCAGAAATCGACTCACGCGAAATGCGTTTTCCGAAGATTGCCTCGATTTGGGCAGAACTTCAACTTCCCTCATCATGGCAGAACTTGATCACACGCAACCACGCAACAAGACCAAGTCGGTGGATGGGGACATCTGTTTTTTGAAGCAGGCGTCGTGTGTGGGGGAAATAGGGGATGTGTCAAAGATGGAGACTACCTTTTTCCAGGCCGCGTGGAATCGATGCTGCCCGCGTCACGGCAGGGATGCGGGGAGGCATCGGCGATGATTTGCTCCATCGCGAATCGGACGGCGTCAGCTCCATCGCGGCGGAAGCGTTGATACCATTCCTCGGTGGAAAACCGCTCGTACAGGTCGCGGCGGACTTTCTCGTCGGAGACACGGCGGCGAATCAGCGGTCGAAATGCTTCGAGCAGATGCAGCCAAGCGGCGAAGGTGGCATCGAACTCGCGGGACCACTGTTCACACAGCCGTCGCGCTAAAGCCGGAGCCACTCCGGCCGTACTGATCGCCAAGGTCATTGGCCCCACGGTGAGCGTTGCGGGGAATTGGACGTTGCCGGCCTCGGGGGCATCGGCTCGGCAAACCCACAAGCCAAGCTCCAAGGCGGCTTGAGTGACCCATTCGTTGACCGCTGCGGTAGCTGCTGCGACGACAAGCCAAGCCGGGGAAAGATGATGCGGCTGAACCGGGGCTTCGATCCATTCACAATCTGCAAATGTCCCATCGGCCGGCGCAGGGGAAAGCGACACGACACGCACCTTGGCCCCCGCGTTGCGGAGTTTGCGTGCTTTGCGTTGTCCGACCGCTCCTCCACCAACGACTACCACCCATTTATCCCGCAGGTCGAGCATCAAGGGTAGCATGGTTTTCCGGCTCAGCTCGAAGAATAGGACTACGTTTTATACAACAGCAACCACAAGATCAAAGCCAACAAGGCTCCGAGAATGGCGGCTAAGACCACTAATAGGGTCGAAACCTTCTTCGGCGGTTGGGCCGGGGGAGCGACAAACGGATGGGCGAAGGGTTGGGCCGGTCGCGGTACAACCGGAGCCGTGCTTTCGTTGGCATCGCGGATTTTGCGCGTTTCCACCGGACTACGCATGGCCGGTGCGATAGGCGTCGCTGCAGGGTGGAAGAATTGATCGCGGATAGCCTGGGCGTCTTCGGGAGTTCGGGGTGTGGCCGCGACCGCAAAGTCCGCCGAGGAGCGAACATGGGCATCCACGGGGGGAGCATTGGCCGGCATCGCGGCCGGCGATAGCATCGGCATTTCGTTGGCCGGGGGCGGGGGAATCGGGATCGCCGTGAATGGCGCGAGCGCTTCAACCACTTCCGCTGGAGTCTGATAGCGTTGGTTGACACTTTTGGCCATCATCTTGCGGATGATGGCTGCTAGCCCCGGGGGCACATCAGGGCGAATTTGTTCAATCGGCGTCGGTTCTTTGGTCTGATGCCAGGTGAGTTTCTGCGATACCAGCCCCTCGGGAAACGGGGGATGCCCTGCTAGGGTGAAGTAAAAAGTGGCTCCCAAGCCATAGATGTCAGCACGGATGTCGGCCGCGTGGCTATTGAGAATTTGTTCGGGAGCAACATAGTCGGCGGTGCCTAAGACGCTTTTATCATCGTACTTCACCGTTAGCATGTCGGTGGTATCATGATAAATGCGTGCCAAGCCGAGGTCGAGGATTTTGACCACGCCTTCCCGATCGACCAAAATGTTACCCGGTTTGATGTCGCGATGGATCAACCCCATCATGTGGGCATGCTGGAGTCCCTCGGCGGCTTGACGGATATAGTGTGCCGCCCGCAACACCGAGAACGGCCCAAATCTGCGGACGATGTCCAGCAGACTGGAGCCGTCGATGTACTCCATGACCATGAAGTGCAAATTGTTGTCTTGGTCGATATCGAAGGTGCGAACAATATTGGGGTGATCCATCAACCCCGAGGCCCGCGCTTCGCGGTAGAAACGCCCCAAGGCCGAGGGTTCCTCCGCTTTGGCCGGGGGGAGGATCTTGATAGCGACGCGCCGGTGCATGTACATGTGCTCGCAGAGAAACACCTGTCCCATGCCACCGAAGCCGATGCGTTCCAACAATTTGTACTTGCCGATGGTAAAGCCGCGCCATTTGCCCATCAAGAACTGTTCGGCCTGAAAATAAGTCAGGATGCCATCGGTAATCATCATCCCGGCCAATTTACGGACGTCATCGGGCAGCGAACGCGATTGACGACGTTGCGCGAGGTATGCATCGAGCTTCGCTTCATCGATCATCGTACTGCGACGGATCAGATGGACGAACTCATCGGTCGTAATAGGAGCCGGCATAGCGCAACCTTGGGTACAAACGGACAACTTTCGTAATCGACTCGCTTCCAAGAATTAGCCGACTACATTCCTCTTTAAAGAGAGGCTATCGCTATCAGTATAAATCGCATCGACCTTGGTACAACCGGAAATCCTTCCCGATTTTCCTTTCAGTTCGACGAACAATCGCTACTTTAGGGGAGGTCCAACCAGTAAAGCGTGGTGTCACCGTTAGCGGTGACCAATTTTTTGCTGCTGGGCACAAAAGCAATGGCATGGATCGGCGTCGCGAAGTTCCACTTCCGTAACTCTTGGCCGGTTTCCCCATTCCACAGACGCACTTCGGTATTATTGGCCCCGCCGAGGGTGGCCACAGTTTTTCCATCGGGGGAGACGACCAGAGCCGACAGTTGCTGCGTGTGCGTCGCGAAGGTGCAGACGGCTTGGCGTTTGTCCAAATCCCAGACTTTCAGTTCGCCTTCATGGTCTGCGGTGATCAGGCGTTTCCCGTCGGGAGTGAACGCCAGATCCCCCAGCGCTTTGCCATGCGCGGCTAGATCGTCGCCCAGACGCTGTTGTTGTTTCAGATTCCACAGCCGCACGCTGCCGTTGTCGCTGCCGGTGGCCAGCAACTCGCCGTTCGCGGTAAAGGCCAAACAATAGACTCGGCGATCACGATCGGTCAGCGACGCGACTTTCTTTCCCGTTTCGTCGAACATTTCCACGACCGTTTCGATTTGTTCGCTGCTGGCGGGTTTGAGCATCCATGCCAGCAGTTGTTTGCCGTCATTGCTGACCTGAACTGCGGGAACCCGCTCGGCTTCGACCGACCAGAGTTCCCGGCCGGTTTCGAG
>CALEEC010000375.1 GCA_937949245.1 uncultured Gemmataceae bacterium
ACCGGGGCTTTTTGGACAGGCTATTAGGGGAGATGACCTTAACAGAATGCTGCAAGCATAGTCCGACGCTGCGCTACACGCCCGATGTGGATCAGTTTCGGCAACTTGCCGAGATCGCTACGGCGCAAGGACTGTGCATCCTCAACGGAGGCTTTGCCTACCATCGCGAATTGATCGAACGCTATCCCGATTTTTACGCCGATGTATCGACCGAAATGGTGGAAGCGTCGGAACTGGTCCAAGAATTTGCGGAGTTGACCGATGCCGAATCCCAGAGCGTCGCTCGCTTCGTTCAATTCGCCAACCATATTCTGCAACCTTTCGATTGCTCCGCAGAGGTGCGTAAATTCGATCCGCCGGAATTGCCCGCCCTCTACAGCATCGGCAGCCAAGGCCGATTCCTCCGGTCGGTCGAGCAATCGAAGGAAATCGCGGACGAGTTGTGGTCCGGCCTGCTCGATCAGATCACCCAGAAACCGAGTCGATCGACTTCGGCGCAATTGTGTTTTAATCTCCGCAATGCTCTGATTGCGCGATTGGTGCATGTGCAAGACCGCAGTTTGTTACGACGAGCGATCCAAGTCTTATATGTGCAATCCCTTTTATTAGGACATCAACCCCTCAGTTCCCAAGAAACAGCCTTGCTGACCGAAGGAATGCTCGGCTTGATCGAATGGGGACTAGATGCAGCGGCCCAGGAGTAAGCGACGATGGCACGCAAAAAGAAAAACGGTTATCAGGACGAATTGAACGCCCTCGAAGAAAAAGTCTGGGAGACGGAAGATCCCGCGAGCCGTCTGGCGCTTCTGGAAGAAGGCATTCGCTTGGCCGATTCGCACAACGATATCGAATCGGGATACGAATGGCGGCAGATGCTCATCAACGATGCCGTCTTTGTCGGTTACCCCGAAAAAATGCTGGTAGCCTTTTCGTGGTGCCTTGCTCAGGTCGACAAGAATCCCGAGGAATATGACCCGACCAGCATTTTGTGGCAGTACAAGTGGGTCGTTGATCGTCTCCCGGAATTTCCCCAGATTAGCCTTTCACAGATGGAGGATGCCCTCCAGGATATGGCCAAGCGATACGAAGCCTACGGCGCGAGTCTGCGGCCGGTGTACAAACTGCGGCACAAGATCGCCATGGCCGTCCATGACCGTCCGGCTGCGGAGAAATGGTTTCACGAATGGCGCAAAGCAGCAATCGACTCGTTGTGCGATTGCCGAGCTTGTGAGCAGAACGATCTGGTCGAGCATTTGGTCGCTAGTGGCGATCTCGTCGCTGCCAAACGCGAGGCTCAGCCGTTGTTCACCAAGAAAATGACCTGTAGCGAAATTCCTGATCTCACCTATTCCCGCATGCTGTTGCCACTAGCCAAGTTAGGTAAACTGGACGATGCCGATCGCTATCAAAAACTCGGCTACAAGTGTGGTAAAGACAATCGCGATTTTCTTTCGGAGATGGGAGACAATATCCTCTATCTGGTTCTACGGGGCGACATGGCCAAAGCGAAAAAAATCTTGGAAAAGCATCTGCTCTGGGCACTGGAAACCGTGGCCCTGCGTCCGCGATTTGCGTTCTATCTAGCCGCGGTCGTGCTGCTTGAGAAACTCGCGCAAGCCGGCAAAGCGACTCACAACTTTCAGTTTCCCCGAACTTTCCCTCTCTACCAAGAGATAGGGACGTATGATCTCGCGGCACTCATCGACTGGTTCCACCGAGAGTTGCAAGATCTCGCCCAACGGTTCGACACACGCAACGGCAACGATGCGTTTCGGCGGAAAGTGGAACATCGCGCTGACTACTTGTGTGCTTAACTGTACGATCGGTCACTGCGTCACCTTCATGAAAGGTGACTGCCTCCACATAGCCTGCCCAGGCAAGTCCACCAAGGTATTTGGCGCATCCGCTGACTTCGCGAATGGATCGGGTTTTCCTCGAAATTGCTCTATCTGACCAACGCCGTTTCTTCCCAACGAATAGGGAGGAAGACAAAAATTTCGTCCGCTTCTTGCAAGCGACAAGGTCGATGTCGCGCCACGGTCCCCAGTGGCTCATCTCCGACTGCGAGGATAGCGTCCGCTTCGCAGCCGCCGATCGGCCACAATTGCGCGATCGCATCGCTGACGGTGGCACCATACGGTAGTTCTAACCGATGCGATGACGCTTCTTCGCCATATACACGCCGGCCTAGGTGAACCGTCACATCACATGCATGATGATTGCTCCCCTGTAGTTGTCACTTTACGCCCTATCTCCATGCACTCCCGATGCCATTCCGATCGGCTTGATTCGATCGTCCCCCGCCATAGGGAATCTTGGAAACACCCAAATCTTTATTCCAAGATCACTTAGAATCTTGCTCCAAACGACTTATGGGAGGAAACGATCGTAGAGAATCTTGCTTGTGAATCGGGCAATTGCTGCTTCCCGATTCGCCAACGGTTCAGCTTTCCGCTATCGTTTCGCTCGATCAGCAGCACGAACAGGGAGCAATGAACCAACTTAAGAACGATTGCCCTGATCCGTCTGCGCTCCCAGCGTGCAGTCGATTGCAATTTCATTAGAACGCAATAGAATGTGGGAATAACATCGAGATCGGTTGGTTTTCGGTGAAGATGGGAAATTCTCGATAGTCTTCGACACTGCCTCTAGAATCTGCCTGCTTACTTTCTGCTCGTGGACGTCCATCCTAAGGTGTTGCGACATGGGTTCTTCGTTGGTTGCGGTGTTTACCAAACGATTTGCCGAGTTGTCCATTGATGCCGACTTTCACTTCCTCACGGACGCGCTCCAAATTGTGGTGCTCTTTGGCCCCTCGGGTTGTGGGAAATCGACGATTCTGCGTTGCTTGGCCGGCTTACTTCATCCCGATGAAGGAGAAATTCGTTTCGCGGGCGAACAGTGGTTTTCGAGCCAATCGGGAGTTCGCCTGCGACCGCAGCAACGCGGCGTGGGGTTTCTGTTTCAGCAGCCGGCCCTGTTTCCGCATCTGACGGTGAGGCAGAATATCGCATTCGGCTTGGGCCACTTAGCCGCAGTGGAGCAACGACAGCGTGTTGAAACGATGCTCCAGCGTTTTCACCTTGCCGGCTTGGAAGATCGGTTGCCTCGGCAATTGTCGGGGGGGGAACAACAACGAGTCGCATTGGCGCGTTCGATCGTGGTGCAGCCGCGTTTGCTGCTGCTCG
>CALEEC010000376.1 GCA_937949245.1 uncultured Gemmataceae bacterium
CCGTCTCGCAAGTACATCCCAATAAGCACCCTAACGCCAACCAGCCCTCGAGGGGCAGATCTGAAGACTATATTCTAACTTGCGGGCTAGTAGAAGAGAGATTCGCTTCACAGGGAACACAATCGTGTGTTCAAACTTTTGGATGTAAAAATCAGTGATTCGGTTCGCGCACAATCGGTTGCGACTTAAAAATCCGAACGCCGCGCATTGCCATCAAAATCTCATGGAAATTCCGAAAACGGTCTTCTTTCTTCTTAGCCAGCATACGCAAGATGATGGCGTTCAATTCATCGCTGATGTCAGGATTGTAAGCCTGGGGCGGATCGGGCTTAGCAAAAAGGTGTTTGTTGAGTAATTCGTTTTGACTAGCCCCCCGAAACGGTGGTCTTCCCGTGAGCAGTTCGTAGAGGGTCGCACCATAACTGTACTGGTCGGCACGTCCATCTAATAGTTCCCCCCGAATCGCCTCGGGAGCCATGTAACTGCGCGTGCCTTGGATCAGTTTTCGGTGAAAGAGTTTGGCAAAGAAACCCGTCTTGATTCTTTTAGAAATCGCAAAGTCGATGATCTTCAAATCGCCCGTAGCATTCACCAAAAAATTGTCCGGCTTAACGTCACAATGCACCCATCCCATTTCATGCATGTAGGCCAAGCCGGTTGCCGCCCCCTTGAAGATTTTGACAGCGTGTTCGCGTATGAAGGCCATATCTTTCTGAAGGAGGCGCGATCGCAATGAGCCAGAAGGGAAAAACTCCATCACGAAGAAAGGAGCCTCGGGGTTCTTATCTACCTTGTGAATTTTGATGACGTGATCGTGACGAAGGGCAATTCCTACTTCCGCTTCGTGAAAGAGGTTAGCTCGAGCCTCGGCATTGGCCGCCGCTTCTGGAAGGAGAACTTTCATGGCAAAGTGGCGTCCACTGCTCGGTTCAGTCACCTCAAAAACTTGCGAGAGTTGCCCCGTTTGCAACAAAGCACGAAGCCGATAGCCACCGATCTGCTCATTCACTTCGGGCATGGTTTCATCCCCCGTTCCGCGAGATCATCCCACCTCCGTGGATATTTTTACTACCAATATTCTTCAAAATGAATATTGCCTTTCACTTTCTGTTGCGAATTGTCTGCCACGAAACCGCGTTTCTCCAATAACTCTATGACTCCCGTCGGTTGAGGATAGCCCCATTCTCCGTGAGGGTTTTTCACTTTGACGCCAATCATCTTGGGGTTACCGCACAGAAAAACATGCGTTCGACAAGGATCGAGTTCATCCCCCAGAGCTGCTTCAAGATCACCATCGACTATGAGATCTTGAATATATTTCTTCTTCGTTGAGGTATGCGAATCCCGCGTGGTCAAAGGAACATAGCGGTAGTTGGGAAATCGCTGCATCAAGGCTTCATGAGTCTCTAAATAGGCTAAATCCTTCCGATAACGCACACAGCATACCGACATAATCTTCGCGGAATGCCCCCGGCGAAGTAATTCCCAAATCATGTAGTTGTGGGGGGCCTCTCCAGTTCCGGTGGCTAGGAAGATCACATTGTCTGTTGGTTGAACAGGATCTAAGTTATAATGCCCCGTAATTTTCTCGCCGACATTGAGTCGATCACCAGGTTGCAGACAGAATAACCGCGGCGTCAGTCTCGGAGCATGCGACGGATCTCCCGTTTCGCGGACCAACACAATGTAGAACTCCATGATGTTGGATTTCGAGATATCTAATAAGGAGCCGTCCGTATCTAATATAGAGCAACTCAGAGAATACGCTCGGCGAATGAGTTTGGTTGCATCCCCTTCCTTGAAGGTTTCCTCCTGACACCCCTCGACACGCGGCTCCCATTGCCCCAATCCCAGCGAACAATATTGCCCCGGTTTGTGAGGTGGTCGAACAAAATCGGGATTGACTCGAAGAATCATTAAGTCCGAATGCACTTTATGGATCGAAACGACCGTTCCGTTGTAGCGTTTGGCCCGAAGTTCTGCGATTTGCTCTGGCGTCATGCTAGTGCTTCCAACTACGGGAATGATGTTGTAATCTCTTCTGCCAACTCTGCCTGATCGCTGTCTTGATAAGAAATTGTAGGGGACTTCCCAAGAGTCGCGGACATGAAAGCTATTTTGTCCCAACCGACCGATTCAGGCTAGTGTTTACCTAAGGTAGCCGAGCAGAAAGATGGTGCAACCTAAAGCATGCGAATTTCGGCTGGATAAGACAATCGGCATCAGCGATAGGAATCGATGGTCCAAGTGGCATCGCTGATTTCACGCACGAAATTCGTCGTCCCTCGAAAGAGTCCGCGCCCAGCGAACTGTCCTAAAAACCTCGTGCCGTCGGGCCGAGATGGAGCCAACGGCACAAGGTTCGCTTGGTTTACCGGGGTGAGTGAACTTCGGTCTGCAACCGTATCCTCCTGGTATCACCGGTGCGTACCTCAGAAACGCAGCATCGTCTTCGAGGATCACTTCAACCACGTCTAGAAGCGGAGTTCTGCTCCGAAGTTGAGTCCGTGAGCCCAGAAATCGGTCGCGTTACGAATGAACGTCGGACGCATGAGACCACCGCCTGCGGTGCCGGTGCTCAGGAAATTGGTGTTCAAGCCCAGGTCGATTTGATCCCCCGGGCGAACGACTTCGCTGAGATACCAGAAGTTGTAGCCGGCATAGACGCGGAATTTCTCGGTGACCCACAAACCAGCGTTCAACCCCACCATCGGCATCACTGCGAAATCGTCGGATGTGTAAGTGCCGATGTTGCTGTTCTGGGCCAATAGCCCGCCACTGCGTACAGCCGAAGGCCCGCCCGGCGGAGTCACGACCGTTGAGCCAGCGATTTGCACCACACTGTGCACATTCCCCAATGCCACTGCGGCTCGGCCACTGATGAACCACCCATTTCCTCGCCGCTCATGAGCCACCCCCAGCAAAACACCGTTGAACGTGTTTTCCGTACGGAAGCGATCGGACACAATAATATTGGTTCCCACCGGTGCGCCCCGGGAAGTATCCTGGGTGATCAGATTCTCGGTGATGTTCAATTCTTCAGCCAGACGAGTCGTCCACCAGCCCACCAGCAAATCGGTTCGAGAGCAGCACGAACAGCAGACGTTGTACAGCAAATTGGTTCCTCCCCCCGTCAGCGATGTCGAAGAATCGACAGTGACGGACCCGCTCAACACTCCGGGCAAGCCGACCAGTTGGGCGGAAGGAATGGGAACTCCCGTCGTCAGATCGATAAACGGACGGCTGGTCTGAGGCAATCCCCCCGGCGAAGCAATCGAGAAGCCATCCCCGCTACCACTACCGCCGTTGCTGAAGAAATAGAAGCTCCCCTCGATCCCTATTGTTTGGCACTGGTTCAACCAACCACCGGCTCGAAACATCCAACCCGATTGCGGCCCTTCATTGATGGTGGTGCCACCGAACAGAATCACTGTTCCCGGAGCGCCGAGTACTCCCGAACTGGTGCGCGGAGTTCCCGCAGGACTGGTCGTGACCAACGGAGGTGTGTCCGCTCCTTTGAACCAGAATAACAGATAGTCCGCCGAAACCCATACTCGCCCTGCTGGTCCACATGGAGTGGGACAACATGCACTGATTAAATCACAATTTGACGAAAAGCAACTGGCGTCAGTGGCACAACTGCCCTGTGGAATCGGCAGCGTCGCAGCGTTCGGCTTCGTTGTCATTTCCGTGGTGGATGGAGCGGCAGAACCGCCTTTGGGGGGAGCTAGTTTTTCGGCTGATGTTGGTGGAGTCGTTTGCGCCGCCACAGGAATGGAAGTTGGCGATGCCCACCGGGGGGAGGTCTGAGCATTCACCGTCGTTGCGACCCCCACTCCCAGCATCATGCTGACGCCGAGCAACTTCCAGCGCCAAAACCATGGCATATGAGGATTCCTTTCCTAAAATCACGTCCTCCGCCACTCGATTTTCCCTTCGAGCGACATTGAATTGCCTTCGTGGTCGCGCTGCCCCGATGTGGTTCGCGTTGCAGTCGCACTACCCCGACGTGGTTCGCGTTCCCACGATCACTCCAAACCTCATCCATTCTATCGGATGGCTTTGTTCTTGGTCCAACGGCAATGCCCGAAGTCCACCACGAATTGAGACGGCAGTCTTGGCACAATGCATCGATAACACACAGTTTACCCATCTTGTGCCCGACCACTCATTTCTACCGAATCTCGTGCCTAATGGCCCCAATTGCCGATCGGCTTTTATTTTTCCCAGCAACTCGAAAAAATCGACTACTTTGCTAAAATTGCCCCTAGAAGACTGCGTTACTGGTTCTCTGCACCACGAGACATCCCATGCCAACCGCCGACCAACTATTGGCCCAATTGTACGCCCTACGCAAGGACTACGCTGACGATCCCGAGGATCTCACGTTTCAGGCGCTCGACCATGCCTTTCTGTTTCTCTCCTACCAAATGAATGCCTTTCGCAAATTTGTGGAAGAATCGCAACAACGTCGGCAAAATCGTCAAGACGAGGAACCCGAGTCCTGATTTATTTCCGAGGCATCGTTACGAGGGGAGCGGATGATGTGCCGATGGAAAATCCCATTTGCCGGCTCCGTACTGATCGTTTTCATGGGGCAATGGTGCCTCTGGGCCCAAGAAAAGCCACGACTCGCGGTACTGGTAGTTTTCGATCAACTGCGGGGCGATTACCTGACGAAATGGGAACCTTTGTTCGGTAAAGATGGCTTTCAGCGGCTCCAACGGGAAGGCACCTGGTTTTCGGACTGTCACTATCCTTATGCCACGACAGCAACCGGTCCAGGTCATGCCTCTCTGTTGACGGGCACATATCCCGCGAAGCACGGCATCATCGGCAATGATTGGTACGATGCCAAACTCGGTGAGAAAGTCTACTGCGCCACTGCCGAGCGCTATGAACAACTTCCGGCCAAACGGGTCTTTCGCTCAAACACACCTCCTGCCTCTCCGGCGGTCACTCCAGGGAGCGAAGAAAAGACCACTGCCAAGAAATCTTCGGGATCGCCCGAACAGCTGTTGGTTCCCACGTTGGGCGATGTGCTGAAGCAAGCGACGCAAGGTCGGTCCAAGGTGGTCGGTATCTCGCTCAAAGACCGCTCAGCACTGCTCCCCATCGGTCGCTCGCCTGATGGTGCATACTGGTGGGACGCAGGACAAATGGTTACTTCGACCTATTACCGCGATCGCCTACCAAATTGGGTGAGTGCGTTCAATCAATCGGCAGTGTGCGATCGTTGGTTCGGACGCTCTTGGGAACGTATTCGTCCTGATCTCGACTATGTCCGGTGGAGCGGGCCGGACGATGTGTTCGCAGAAGGCAAAGGCATCGGACAAGGACGCGCGTTTCCCCATCCGATGACCGGAGGCAAAAAACTTCTGGGCAAAGAATATTACGATGCCTTGGCCAATTCTCCCTTCGGAAACGACTTCCTCTTAGAATTCACCAAAGCCGCTATCGAAGGGGAACAGCTCGGACAAGATGAGGTTCCCGATCTTCTCGTCGTGAGTTTCTCCAGCAACGATCTGATCGGTCACACCTGGGGGCCAGACTCTCAGGAAGTATTAGATACCACCCTGCGTTCCGATCTCCAGTTGGCCGAATTGTTGCGATTTCTCGATCAGAAAGTCGGTCAAGGGCGTTACGTCGTCGCGTTGACTGCCGATCATGGAGTATGCCCGTTCCCCGAGTTGTTCTCGACCCCGCAACGTCCCGCTGAACGCATCTCGGCTGCTCCGCTGGTTATCGGCTTAGAGTTGGCGTTGACCAGCCGTTTTGGTTTGCCTTTGAATGATGGCGAACTCTCGAAGGTCGGCTCGAAGAAATCTCGTTGGATCGAAGATATCGCTCCCCCGTGGATCTACCTGAATCATCGTTTGATTACCGCACGAGGCTTGAAAGTTACGGAAGTCGTCAATTATGCCGCTCAATGGCTTCGTACCCAGGACGGAATCGAAAAAACGTATACCCGCGCTAGCATCGAGGCAATGCCGGTGCCCAAAGACCAGTGGGAGCGGAAACCGACGCTCGACGAGTTGGTATGGCGCTCCTATCACCCCGAGCGTTCCGGGGATGTGATGCTCGTGACGAAGTCCTATTATCTCCTCGCATCGGGGTGGACCGGCACCAGTCACGGCACGCCTCACGCCTATGACACGCATGTTCCTTTGCTGTTCTATGGTCCTCGCATCGTGCCGAGGAAACGATCCGAGCCCGTGCCTCCGCAGATTATTGCATCGGTGTTGGCCCAATGTTTGGGGGTTCCCGCACCTCAGGCCGCATCGTACCCTATCCCGCCCAACCTGATTTCCGATTGATGGTTGGGAAATCGGCAAGGATGCCTATCATTGAATATTCCAGAGATCGAGAATGACATTCATTACTTCCGAATAGTTGTCTAGACAAATTTCGTCTTGACAGGTATCATACTCGTGACATGTATTTCTTATCCTGGGGATCACTGTGACCGTACAACAACCTAAGCTCGCCAAGACGCTGCGTTTTGACAGTTTAGAACAAGAAGTTTTTTTGAATCTTTGGCGTACCTATGATCGGTTGCGCATCTTGGAAGAGGCGTTGTTTGATCGTTTTGACTTGACTCCGCAGCAGTATAACGTATTGCGTTTGCTGCGGTCGCACCACCCGGAACCGTTGCCTACCCTCGCCTTGGCCGAGAGATTGGTTTCTCGTGCCCCCGACATCACACGGATGCTCGACAAACTAGAGCAACGCGGTTTCGTCGAGCGAACCCGTCCCAGCGACAATCGACGCGTGGTGCACATTAGCATCACCGAGAGCGGGCTAGCTCTGTTGAATCAGATTGCCGAGCCGTTGTCGGAATGCCATCGACAACAGTTAGGTCATATGAGCGAGGCGCAACTCGAACAGTTGCGCGACTTACTGCGAGTTGCCCGACAACCGCATGAACCCGATACCAGTAGTTGGCGTTAGACGAGATTAGACGAGATCTCAGAACAGGAGTTTCGCCGATGGTTGCAGTTTCGGAACCCATCGAATCTACCGATGTCGTCGTCATTGGTGGTGGTCCTGCCGGTGCTACGGCCGCGACGCTGATTGCCAAGGGGGGATACCGTGTTCACTTATACGAACGGGAACGTTTCCCACGCTACCATATCGGCGAATCGTTGATTCCGCGAACTTACGACACCTTCGCTCGCCTGGGAATTCTCGATGAACTGAAACAAAGCGGTTTCATCAAGAAGTACAGCGTGCAGTTTATCACCCACCAAGGCAAACTCTCCGAGCCATTCTACTTCAGCGACTACCTTCCCCATGAATCGTCGCAGACTTGGCAGGTGACAAGGGCGGATTTCGACTGCATGATGCTCAACAATTCACGCCGACAGGGGGCGTCGGTTTATGAAGGTGTGCGCGTCTTGAATGTCCTTTTCGAGGGCCCGCGAGCCGTGGGGGTTCGCATCCAAGCAGAAGATGGCAGTGAACGCGAAGTACGCAGCAAAGTCGTTGTCGATGCCAGTGGCATGAGTTCGATGCTGATAGATCGTCTGAATCTTCGCCAATGGGATCCAGACTTGAAGAAAGCGGCAATCTGGTCCTATTGGCGTGGCGCTCGGCGTGACACAGGGCGAGACGAAGGCGCGACCCTCGTCATGCAAACCCACGGCAAGATGGGGTGGTTTTGGTACATCCCCTTGCAGGATGACATAGTGAGTGTCGGTGTTGTCGCCGGATTCGACTATCTCTTCAAGGAGCGTGCCACCAAAGAACTGGGGGCGATTTATTTCGAAGAAGTTGCCCGCTGCCCCGGATTGCAACCGCGATTGGTCGGTGCGGAGCAAGTCGGGCCGTTTCGAGCGGCCAAAGAGTATTCGTACAAAGCTCGGCAATGTGCCGGAGATGGCTGGGTTTTGGTCGGAGACGCCTTTGGCTTCCTCGATCCGTTGTATTCTTCGGGCGTTTTGCTCGCCTTGAAATCCGGCGAACTCGCTGCTGACGCGATCCTCGATGGCCTGGCCCGCAATGACACCTCGGAAGCCCAGCTACGTCGGTGGGAGGCGAATTATCTCAAAGGCATGGATCGCATGCGTCGCTTGGTGTGCGCTTTTTATGAAGGCTTCAGCTTTGGCAAATTTGTGATGCGTTATCCCCATCTGAAGAACCGCATCACGGATCTACTGATGGGCGATATGTTCGAGGACAAATTCGACGAAGTCTGGGCCGGCATGGACGCGATCCGGCAAGAAACCGAGGCAGCCGTCACCGTTTGATCGGCAGCAATCGCCCCAGCGACCGACTACCACACGTCTCCTCGCATTTGGATGCTTAGTCGGTCATCTTCCTTCCCTCACCTGATTGCCAACTTCCCCGAGCAGTAATCCTTCTAACAATCCTCAGCGACGCAAGTTACGTCGGAGGCTGCCAGACCTGGCATTAGTTTAAGCGGCCAATCGGCTCTTTTTCACCGGTGGTTGATGCTTCCAACGCCGATGCAGCCAAAAGTATTGTTCGGGATGCTGGCGAATCAATCGCTCCAAGCCGGCGGTGTAACGCTCCGTAATCCGCCGAGCGGCTTCTGGTTGATGAGCATATTCTTCGGGATAGATCACATCTTCGACGACGATTTGATAGTGCATCGGTTCACAGACTTTCGGCACCCCGACTACCACCATCGGCGCGTGAAACTGAAGTGCCATCAGAGCCACTGCTTTATGAGTTGATGCCGGCCGCCCGAAGAATTCGACGAACATCCCCTTTTGACCGGCATCTTGATCCGCCAGCGTCGCAAGGACGCGGTTGCTGGTTAAAACTCCAGTGATTTCGTCAAACTCCCCTTTCTTGGCCAAAATGGTTTGTCCAGTTTTTTCCCGCAGTTTCTTCAGGAATCTCTCCAGATAAGGATTGTCCAAGGTACGGGCAATGGCATAAGTCCGAAAACCGAGTAGCCCCAGAGCGTACCCGGCCATCTCCCAATTCCCGAAATGCCCAGTGACAATCAACAATGGCCGATCGGCGATCAACTTAGGTACGATCTTCTCTCCGCCGATCAGCGTGATTTTTTGTCGCCAATTGGTCACATGCAGTTTCCGTGGCATCAAGACGATTTCAAAGGCGAGCTGAACGAAATGGCGATAGACTCTTCGGACCATCTGATCCAGCTTTTTCGGTTGCTGACGTAATTCAGGAAACGCATGTTGCAAGTTATCCCAGGCCACAAGGCGATGACGTCGATCGACATGATAGGCCAGCCAAGCGAAAATCTCGGCAAGTGCGTATGCCACGGTCATCGGTAGAGCTTGGAGCAGACATACGCCACAACGCACGACCAGGTAAATCAGAAAGTCCCAACGTGGTGAACGTACTTTGGCCATGCGGCTCCCTCCTTGGAGATGGTTGGCACCGAGAAAAAATTAGCGAATTTCCACCACGCGCCCCGTGCGATTGGATTCGTAGATAGCACGGATCAATTCCACGGCCTTACGCCCCTCGCGACCATTGACCAGAGGATTTTTCCCTAGGCGAATGGCTTCGACGAAATCGGTCAGTTGGCGAGCATGCCCCTGATGCGAAATGGCTGCGGGGTTGCTTGAACCGCCGCTGGCACCTGTTTTGACGGCAAATCGCTGTCGAATCGCCTCATCAGCCGCTTCCGGCTCAGCAAATTCCCAACGCAACAGGTCGTCTTGTTCTACCACCACAGTGCCGCGATCTCCGTGGATCGCGATCGTCTTCGGCAATCCCGGATGCACACTGGTCGTTGCTTGGATCACGCCCAACGCCCCATTGGCAAAGCGCAAACAAGCGACTGCCGTATCTTCGACTTCGATCCGTTCGTGAGCCAATGTCGCCGTGAACCCGCTGACGTGCGTAACTGGTCCCATCATCCACAACAACAGATCGACATTGTGGATCGCCTGATTCATCAAGGCTCCCCCTCCATCGAGAGCGAGAGTGCCTTTCCAGCCTCCTTCGTCGTAATAGGCTTGCGAACGCCACCATTTGCATGTCGTTTCGCCCAAAGTCAGCCGACCAAACCGGCCTCGCACTATCGCAGCTTTCAGCACTTGGTTGGCATCGCCGAAACGAGACGGGAAAATGGTGCAAAGTTTCACCCCATTGCGTTCACAGGCTTCAATGATCCGATCACAGCGTTCTTCGGTGATTTCCAAAGGTTTTTCGACAACGACGTGTTTCTTGGCTTGAGCCGCTTGAAGCGCTGGCTCCAGATGCGCCCCACTGGGGGTGGTAATCACCACAATATCGACATCGGGCTGAGCCAACACTTCGCCCAGATCGGAGGAAATGAAACATGGCGGCGATTGGGTTTCTGCGAGCAATTTCTCCGCATTGGCACGCGAGCGACTGACCAACGCCGTGAGTTTCGCTCCGGGAACCTCCGCGATTGCTCGAGCATGAAAGCGAGCAATCATACCACAGCCAACGATCGCGAAGCCTAAGGTTGACGGTTCACCTGCCACAGCATGCACCTTTCCAGGACAAGCCACGATGTACCTCAAGAAGCCGTTTTCATGTTACGGCAGCATACTCCGCAACGTCCGTCTGCGGAAGATCGACCTGAGCGGAATTGGACTAGATCGATTTGCCTAGAATCGGTATGGCACCCCTGCTTTTCACCGTGGAACTGACGTTCGACCGAATTCGTCTTCGGGGAATGTTCACCCCAGACCGAATGAGGCTATCCATTTCCGCAGGAGCGAACATGCGTAAGCTGTTCTGGAGCGGTTGTGCCTTGGCCGCCGTCTCAGCCACGCTGGTTCACTTTGCCACGTTGCGCCAGCACAGCGACTGGGAAACGTGTGCCGAGTGTAGCCAACCAAGGATCGTGACTCAAGAGCGAACCACCTCTCGACCTACCGAAGCAGGCCCTGCATCCGACGCGATCTCGGAACAACCAACAGAAGTTTTGGAAGTGATCGACCTATCCACCGTTTACGAACCGCAGCCGTGCTTCCCTACCGTCAGTCATAACGAGCCACCGTTAGCCTTGCCGATTCATCCTTCGGGGTTGGCTAGCGGAGTGTCGTTCTTTGCTCACATGATGCCGTTGCCCAAACGCACCGAACCGGTTATCGTGCCGGTGAGCTACTTCGGTGAAGCAGAAGTGCCCGGCACCACCTCCAAGGCGACTTTCGTGCCCCGCGACTATGAACTATTGCCCATGCCCAAATGCGTCGAACCGAATGAACCACGCAAACTGACTCCGACCTTGGATTCCCCTTTTGAGCAGGGTCGACGTGAACAACTGCGGGATCTCCTTGTTTGGGCCGACACCGAATCCATCTGCTGTACGTCTCCCCATTCCGATGTTCTGTTGGATTCGATCGGCATCGCAGCGTGTTCCCTCTGGCATGCCTGGGAGGCGAAACTAGAATTCCGTCGAATTCGCCCATGCCCTGCGGATAGGACTTCGCCAACGGTATCGGCTCCTATGCCGTCACTTCGTCCGACGCGTGCGGTTCGGACATTAACCAGCGAGGAAGAATCAGAACCCCGAGAACGGACGCCCAGAACCATCCAAAAGAAACCCAACATCGACACCATGGAAGTCCGTCCCGGCGACTTGCCCCGTTCCGAGCCGATTCCTTTCTAAATTGGCGTGAGTCCCTCCGCGTCGGCGTCGGCTTTCGAGTCGAGTCCTAGTGTACCCGCAAGGAAATTCGGGCACAGGATATCGACTCGATCACGTTTTTCCCACCGAGTAGGGCATCGACTCGATCCTGATTTTGCCCCAGAGAGCGACTCTCGCTATCACTTTTTCGGCGGGAAAACAACTCGTCCGGGAGTAGTCGTTCGGATGCTGTAAAGCGTCCCTCCTGCTGTGATGTAGAGCGTTTTCAGGTCATCTCCCCCAAACGCGCAGTTCGTCACCTCGTCTTTGGGCACGGGAAGAAACGTAAGCAACTTCCCTTCAGGACTGAACACATAGATGCCCCCTTTCACGTCTTCTGCCGGTTCAAACGGCGGATTGGGCTTGTTCAGTCCTGCGGCAACGTACAGTCGACCGAGTTGATCCTGTTTGATTCCATCGGGACCGCGTCCTTGCCCCCAGTCGTACATCAGAAATTGGCTTTTCCGATCGATGGAACCATCGTCCAGGAGGCGAAACCGCCACAGTTTGCGAGCACCGTTTTTCGTGTTGTTATTGTTGTCGGCAACATAAAGGAAGCGATCGTCGGCAGAGACGAGAACCCCGTTGGCTCGCTCGACCTCACGCCCAATCACACGAGTAACTTGGCCATTCGGATCGATGCGATAAGACCCCTTCGATGGTGCGTCCTTGCTCATCGCGTTGCTGCATGTCCTTGCGATCGCCATAACGAGGATCGGAAAAATAGATGCGTCCTTGGGAATCGACCGTAATATCATTCGGTTGATTGTATTTTTTCCCTTGATAATGATCGGTGAGAACCGTGATATTGCCATCCCGTTCGGTACGCGTAACTCGCCGTTGCACGGGTTCACACGCCAGCAATCGACCTTGAGCGTCCCACAACAGCCCGTTTGTTCCCGCATTCTTGCGAAAGATGACCGAGGATCCATCGCGTCGCAGTTGATAGATATGGCCATTCCCGCTGGTGAATACCCCCCACTCAGGATGCCAAGCCGGCCCTTCCCCAGCGGATCCATTCTGGGCTTCGATGTGAAGCTCGGCATTTTTCTCAAAAATCGCCGAATCCACAGCGAGAGCCACCGTCACACCGCACCCCAACAGTATGCCACCAACCACGCCCCATCGATGCATCATGTTTCCTCCGCCGCCAGGATCATGAACTGTGCAGGCCAAAATCGTGCACCTATCTTGACAGAAAGACCAGCGACCGCCAAGAGTGCGCATGCTTCTCACAGAGGGCAAATCGCTTCATCGGCTGACCTCAGATTTGTCGCAGATCTCGACGACTCTTAGATTGGCAGGCGGCACGAGATTCTGTTCGAGGGCTTCAAGGCTCCCGAGCCGAAAGTGAAGCACCCGCTGTGCTTGGATAGGGCGAGAGTCTGTCCGCCTGAGGATTGCAGCAGCCCTTGGTGCTACGCCGACTACCTGATGTGATCATGGATTCCAAACACGAGCAGCTGCTGGAGTAGCAAGGTTCGTTCGAACCCGAGAAGTTCGACCCGAAAAAAATGATGGGGAAAATACAGAAATTTTTGTCGAGTGGAGATTTTGGAGAGCGGGATACGGGAGTCGAACCCGTCTCACAGCCTTGGGAAGGCTGGGCACAGCCGATATACCAATCCCGCAAATCGATCTTCATTCTAATCGCTCTTTTCGCCGAAGCAAGGGAGATTTCTTGCCTTTCCATGCTCCGGGGGGAATCGTCAAGCTCTTCCATCCCAGCGAAACTTATCCGACCTCCTCGAATTCCTTCCCGAAGGAGGGGTTGGCCTGGATGATGCTCGCGCCTGCATGACGGCAGTATCGTGCGGCGAGCGACAGTCTTGGAGGATCTGCTCCACCCGTATGGCAGCCTCCCAGAGATCTTCAGCGACTTCATCGGCCAAGCCGTCATAGTCCGATTCGGTATAATTCGCTCCGTAACCGGTCCGCACCAAGATAGTTCGGATGCCTAAAGCTCGTCCCATTTGTAGATCGGTTAATTTGTCGCCGATCATCCAAGATCGCTCCAAGGTCAACCCAAGTTCTCCGATGGCTCGATACGCTAATCCCGGCAACGGCTTGCGACAATCGCATCCATCTCGCGGACCATGCGGACATACATAGATACCGGCCAAGCGAATTCCTTCTGCCGAAAGTCGCTGCCGCATGTTCTGATGGATTGTTTCTAGCGTCGGCCAATCCAGATAACCTCGCGCCACTCCAGATTGATTCGTAAGCACCACCAACGCATATCCCAGGCTTTGCCAGCGGTGTAGTCCTGCCATCGTGCGGGGCAGAAATACGAAATCCTCCCATCGGCGAAGATAATCGACTTCCTGATTGATCGTTCCATCACGATCCAGAAAAACTGCCGGTTGGCCCATCTTTTGGACTCCTTCGCGGCCTTCGCGGGGATACTGATTGGCCCTGGCTCGCTTCAGTTCGTTCCGCCCCCTTTCTAACGAAGTTCTTGACCGACTTGTAGATGCATTCTATGGTTGAACGAATCGATTGAGCGGAAACTTCGACTCTAGAGTCTAGAGTGGCACTATGCCGAGCATCGGTATCATCGGTCTGGGCTATTGGGGGCCTTTGTTGGTCCGCAACTTTCACGCGCTTTTGGGGCCGAACTTCCTGACTTGCTGTGACCGAGATCCCAAACAGTTGGAAAATGTTCAGAAAAATTACCCCCAAGTACGCTTGACTCAGTCGAGCGAAGAGTTGATCCACGATTCCATCATTGATGCCGTGGTCATCGCGACGCCGGCACATACCCATTTTCCGCTCGCCAAACAAGCGATCTTAGCCGGCAAACATGTCCTGATCGAAAAACCGATGGCGACCAACGTCGCTCATGCCGAAGAATTGGTCGAATTGGCGGAATCGAAACGGCGCGTGCTGATGGTCGATCACGTCTACCTGTACAGCCCGGCGGTACGCAAGATTAAGCAACTTGTGGATTCTGGGGAATTGGGGAAATTGTTGTTTATCGATAGCGTTCGCATCAACTTGGGGTTATTTCGCCGCGATGTCAATGTGGTTTGGGATTTGGCTCCTCATGACCTGTCGATTGTGGACCATCTGATCGGCCGATTGCCGCGAAGTGTGGCCACCTTCGGGGCCTGTCACGCCGATCGAGATCTCGAAGATGTGGCCTATGTGAACCTGGACTTTGGAGAAGGTCTGATTGCTAGCATCCACGTGAATTGGCTTTCGCCGGTCAAAATGCGGCACATGATTATCGGCGGTGAACGTAAAAGTCTGGTATTCAATGATTTGCAGTTGGATGAACCGATTAAGGTGTACGACAGTGGTATTCACGTTCGCGCTGGCGATGTCGAAGATCGCCGCCGAGTTTTAGTTGATTATCGCACGGGAGATATCTGGTCACCCCATCTTCCCCGCACGGAGCCCCTTCGCGAAGTTGCTCGCCATTTTATCGAATGCTTGGAAACAGGGAGTCGGCCTTTGACGGATGGCGCTTCGGGGTTGCGTCTGGTACGACTATTGGAAGCAGCGGAACGATCCATCAAGGCGCAAGGGGGGCGCATCACTTTATGATCGGCGAATTTACTCGCATTAGCCCCGATGTTCGGTTGGGGCAGAATGTCCGGATTTTTGCCTTCGTTAATTTGTATGGTTGCTCCATCGGCGATGAGACGAAAATCGGCACGTTCGTCGAGATTCAGAAGAACGCCAGCATCGGTAAGCGCTGCAAAATCGGGTCGCACTCTTTTATCTGCGAGGGAGTTACCATCGAAGATGAGTGCTTTATCGGTCACGGGGTGTTATTTATCAATGATCGTCGGCCCCAGGCAGTCAATCCAGATGGTTCCATGCAAACCGAGAAAGATTGGACGGTTGTTCCCACTTTAGTCAAACGCCGAGCGTCGATTGGTTCTGGGGCAGTGATTCTCTGCGGGGTGACGATTGGTGAAGGAGCCATGATTGGCGCGGGAGCAGTGGTCACCAAAGATGTGCCGGCGGGAGCCACGGTTGCGGGAGTGCCAGCGCGTTTGCTGGCTCGAACGGCGTCTCGCTTGACGGAGTGACGATTCCATGCGGGATCTACGCGGAAAAACGGTGTTGGTGACGGGAGGTTGTGGCCTGATTGGCTCCACGATTGTCGATCTGCTTTTGCGTGAAGAAGGCGTAGCTCAGGTGCGGATTATCGACAATCTGACCCGCGGCACCTTGCTCAACATCGAATCGGCTCAAAAACTCGGCTCGGTGGAACTGATTCAGGCAGATATTCGTCATGCGGAAGCCATACGCCCGTATTTCGACGGTGTCGATGTCGTCTTCCACCAAGCGGCGATTCGGATCACGGCTTGTGCCGAGCAATGGCGGGAATGCCAACAGGTGTTGGTCGATGGCACCTTCAATGTCGCGGAAGCCTGTGTGCAAGCGAAGGTGCAACGCCTAGTTGCTGCCTCCTCTGCGTCCGTCTATGGCGCTGCCGAACTCTTTCCGACGCCGGAAACGCATCATTTGTATGGCAATCGCACTCTCTACGGCGCGGCCAAAATCGCGAACGAAGCCATGCTGCGGGCCATTCACGACATGAGTGGTCTTTCGTATGTGGTCCTTCGCTATTTTAATGTCTACGGTCCGCGGATGGATGTCTTCGGCAAATATACCGAAGTGTTGATCCGATGGCTCGATTGTCTCGACGAAGGGATACGCCCCAAGATCTTCGGCGATGGCAAGCAAACGATGGATTTCATCTTCAGCGAAGACGTGGCACGCGCCAACATCCTGGCAGCCAAGTCCGAGGTGACCGACGAAGTCTTCAACATTGCCTCGGGGGTGGAAACCAGCCTGTTCGATTTACTGCGGACTTTGCTGCGTGTCACGGGACATACTCAGGTGGAACCGGAATTTCTGCCTGAGCGTAAAGTTAATCCGGTTCCTCGGCGGTGGGCTTGCACGAAGAAAGCCCGCGAACTCCTTGGCTTTTCTGCTTCCGTCGATCTGGAAGAGGGGTTGCGTCGGTTAACACAATGGCGACGTGAGATCATCGAACGTAAGCAGCGAGAACATTATGATCCCCATCACACGTCCGGTACTCGGACTCGATGAAAAACGCTTGGTCGCCGAGGTAATCGACAGTGGTTGGTTGACCCAAGGGCCACGCGTCGCGGAGTTTGAGAAACGCTTTGCCGAAGTATGTGGCTGCCGCTTCGCGGTGGCGTGCAGCAACTGCACCACGGCATTGCACATGGCGTTGGTTGCGTTGGATATCGGTCCTGGGGATGAAGTGATAGTCCCCTCCATGAGTTTCATCGCGACGGCCAATGCGGTCGTTCACGCTGGGGCGACGCCGATTTTTGCCGAAGTCGATCCGCGGACCTACAACCTCGACCCGGATGCCGCGGCGGCGATGATTTCACCCCGTACCCGTGCCATCATGCCGGTCCATCAGATCGGTATGCCCGCGGACATGGACCGTTTTCGAGCGTTGGCCGACCGTTACGGCTTGGCCATTGTCGAAGATGCCGCCTGTGCGATCGGCTCGAAACGTCGGGGCAAGCAAATCGGCACGGATGGCGTTATGGCATGTTGGTCCTTTCATCCGCGGAAAGTTATCTGCACGGGGGAAGGTGGCATGGTCACGACGGACCATGAAGAACTGGCAAGCCGGCTCCGCTTGCTCCGTCAGCATGGCATGAGTGTTCCCGACACGGCCCGGCATGGCTCGCAAAAACTGGTCATCGAGAATTATCTGGAGGTCGGCTGGAACTATCGGATGACCGATTTGCAAGCTGCCGTCGGCTTGGCTCAGTTGGCCAAACTTCCCGAATTGGTCGCCCAACGGCGTCGTTTGGCTGCGGTTTACTCTGCGCGCTTGCAAGAGCACCCTTGGCTGATTCCCCCGTTCGTCCCCGAAGATGTCGAACCGAATTTTCAATCGTATGCCCTTCAGGTTCGTCCGGGTTGTCCGTTGACACGCAATCAGATTCTCGAACGTTTATTGGCGGCTGGGATCGCGTGCAAGCCGGGGATCATGACAGCGCATCGCGAACCGGCTTATCGCGAACGCGGTGTGCAGATTCATTTGCCCATCACGGAACAAGCTGCGGATTCATCGCTGCTGATCCCGCTGTATCCCGGGCTGACCGACGCGGAACAGGAATACATCGTGCAAACTTTGTTTGCCATCTTCGCACCTATCGGAGTACCAACGTGAAAGGCTGGGTCTTCGTGGGTGCCGGACCCCAGGGACGTATCAGCATCGAGGCGGCGAAACTCGCCTCCCCGCAAGTTCCGTTGTTGCTGGTCGACGATGCTCCCCACCTGCAAGGCCAACAACTTCTGGGAGTCCCCATCGTGGCACGCGAAGAGTTTGTGCAACGTGCGGATCGCGATGACTGGCGGATATTGATCTGTTTGGGACGCAACGAATTACGCCTGCGCTTGGGAGAATGGTTTGTCCAGCATGGTTGCCGGTTGGGAATTCTGATTCATCCCAGCGCCACGGTATTTGCGTCGGCCACGATCGGGGAAGGAAGTTTCATTGCGGCCGGCGCGATCGTCGGTAGTGGAGCGGTGCTGCATCCGGGCACTTTGGTCAACACCCGTGCGGTGGTCGAACACGATTGCGTCTTGGAAGCAGGAGCTAATTTAGCGCCGGGGGTAGTTATGGCTGGCAGAGTGCGTGTGGGAACCTCAGCCTTCGTAGGAACCGGGGCGGTCCTCAATCCGCGAGTGCACATCGGTGCCCGTGCGATCATAGGAGCGGGAGCAGTGGTCACCAAGGATGTGCCGGCGGATTCGCTCGCCTACGGTGTGCCGGCCCGGGTGATTCGTCCGGTGAACCCATCGACCGATTGGGATCGACTGATGTAAACTCCCCCTGTTTCCCTCTGACCGAACAGGCCATGGATGGTGTGCATGCACCTACCCAGAGAGAGGATCGAGTGATGAGACCCTCACGGATGGGATCAACTACGATGTAAGGGCCAACCGATGCAATTGTTCGATCACATTCCGTTGATGAAACCCTGGCTGGGCGAAGAAGAAGCGGCGGCCGTGCGTGAAGTGATTTTGTCCGGTTGGATCGTTCAGGGGGCCAAAGTCGCGGAATTAGAACAGAAGATCGCCCAGTGGATTGGCGCACGACACGCTGTAGCAACCAATGCCGCTACTACGGCATTGCATCTGGCCTTGCTCACTTCGGGAGTGAAGCCAGGGGACGAAGTGATTGTCCCTGCCACGACCTGCATGGCTAGTGCGAACGCGATTTGTCACGCGGGGGCAAAGCCGGTCTTTGCGGAGATTCGAGCGGACACCTGGAATCTCGATCCGAACCACGTCGAACAACTGATTACGCCCCGCGTGCGGGCGATCATGGTCGTGCATCAGATTGGCATGCCGGCCGACATCGATCGGTTCGAGCAAATAGCCCAGCGACATCAGTTGATCGTGATCGAAGACGCGGCCACGGCGGTGGGGGCGAAATTTCATGGGCAATACCTCGGCTCGCGGGGCAACCCGACCTGCTTTTCCTTTCATCCGCGGAAGATCATCACCACTGGGGAAGGCGGAATGCTGCTAACCGCGTCCGCAGAGCAAGCGGAGCGTGCCCGTTGCCTGCGTTCGACCGGCGCGAGCATTTCGGACCTCGAACGGCACAAGGCGAAAGGGATTTTGCAGCAGGTGTACCACGAAGTCGGCTACAACTACCGCATGACGGACATGCAAGCCGCCGTGGGATTGGTACAGTTTGCCAAGGTGCAAGCCATCTTAAAAGCACGCAAAGCTCAGGCCGATTACTACACGCAACGGCTCAGGGATATCCCCGAAATCGAACCGCCCTTCGTACCGCAAGACGTGGAACCCTGCTGGTCGTCGTACTGCATTCGCATTCGTCCAGAGGCTCGAAAAACCCGCGATGAAATCCTCAGTTTCATGGCCGGTCGGGGGATTTCGTGTCGTCGCGGTATTCCACCGCTGTACAAAGAACCTTACTTTCAACCGACCCATGGCCATCTTCGGTTCCCGGTCAGTGAAGAGGTGGAACAATCGACGATGTTTCTTCCCATCTATCCCGGTCTGAGCGAAGCGGAGCAAGAGTTTGTGGTCCAGTCGTTGCAGGACGCGCTCCATGCCTGAGCAGCAATTCAAGGGAGTAATCACGATGTCCGTGCAACATCCTGAATTGAGTATTATTTTACCGGCCTACAACGAATCGGCAGGGCTAGCTCATGCCGTTCGCTTGTATTTGGCGGAATTGACCTCGGTGGGATTAGAGGATTTCGAGATCATCGTGGTCAACGATGCTTCGAAAGACAACACCGGAGCAATCGCGGAGCAGTTAGAGCAGGAAGATTCACGCATTCGCGTGTTGCATCACGAACGCAATCAGGGGCAAGCCGCGGCCATTCTGAATGGCTTTCGCGTTGCCCGTGGCGAGGTACTGACCCATAATGGTGTCGATTTACCCTTTCATCCCGGCGATACCCTCGGTCCGTTGATGCAGATTCGCGAGGGGGCCGATGTGGTCGTCGTGGAACGCCGCAATCGCAAGGCCTATGGATGGTATCGGAAGGTGATTTCGTGGTGCAACATCGCGTTGGTCAAGACGCTATTCCGTACTCCCTTTCGCGATCATAACTTCGTGCAATTCTATCGCCGCCACGTACTGGAAACGGTTCCTGTGCTGACCAAAGGGGTGAGTACCGTCACCCCGGAGTTGATCTTCCGTGCCCGTAGAACTGGTTTTCGCGTCGAAGGCACCATCACGGACTATCACGAACGTCGTACTGCGAAAAGCACCGTCACTTGGCGAAAGATCGTCCAAACCACCTGGGAAACGCTGCGTTTGTGGCGTTTGCTGGGCCAACAAGGTGCCCCCGTCTTGTCGGCCTCTTCCCCCAATCCGGCGACCTTGTCTCCGATGGCTGCTCCTTTGTTGGAGAGTCGGTCATGATCAGCATGCTCGACCTGCCCGCCCAGGATGAACCTTTGCGTGAAGCCATCCTCCAGCGTTTCCGCACCATTCTGGAAACAGGTCAGTTCATCTTGGGACCGTATGTCGAGGCTTTTGAGCAGGCCTTTGCGCGACAGTGTGGCACCCAATTTTGCATTGGTTTGAACTCGGGAACTAGCGCTCTGCACTTGGCGTTGTTAGCCTTGGGCATTCAGCCGGGCGACGAAGTCATCACTACGCCCATGACCTTCGTGGCCACGACCTGGGCCATCAGCTATGTTGGTGCTCGACCCGTGTTTGTGGACATTGACCCAGGTCGACGCACGCTTGATCCGAACCAACTCGAAGACGCGCTCACTCCACGCACCAAAGCCATCCTCCCGGTCCACTTGTACGGCCAACCCGCTGATCTTGGGGCGATTCTCGATGTAGCACAGCGGCATCAACTCCCGGTGATCGAAGACGCTGCCCAAGCCCATTTCGCCCAATACCAGCAACGACCGATCGGCAGTTTTGGTGCAGCCGCCTGCTTCAGTTTCTACCCAGGCAAAAACCTCGGCGCTTACGGCGAAGGCGGAGCCATCACCACCAACGACCCGGGCATCGCGGCACGCTGCCGGATGCTCCGCGATCATGCCCAAAGTCGGCGGTATCATCACGAAACCATCGGCTTCAACTACCGCATGGATGCCTTGCAAGGAGCAGTACTGGATCTCAAGTTACCCCACTTGGCCGAATGGACGCGACGTCGGCAGCAACTGGCAGACTACTACGACCAACGCTTGGCTCAACTTCCTGGCGTGACGATTCCCCAACGCTTTGCTGAGGCTCCTAGCGTATTTCACCTCTATGTCATCGAAGCCGAGCAACGCGACCGCATCCAGTCGGCTTTGCGTGAACGTGGCATCATCACAGGATTGCATTATCCGATTCCGATCCATCGGCAAAACGCCTACCTGCATCTGGGCTACCACGTCGGCTCTTTCCCCTATGCCGAACGACTCGCGGAACGCTGCCTGAGTCTGCCGCTGCACCCGACATTGACGGAATCGGATCTCGACAGGGTCTGCGATGCACTCACTCAAGCGGTGAAGGAAACTCTATGACGGAAACACCTTCGCGGTCCTCACGCATCGATCTGTGGGGGGGGGCTGTGCTGCTTGCAGCTGCTGGCTACATGCTGCTCTGGTGGAATCGCTCGATGTCGCCGACGTTGGGCTTCGAGATGATCTTCGCCAACGAGTACGCCCGCGATCGCCTCCCCTACCGTGATTACTACTTCCCGGTTCAACCAGGTTGGGCACTGGTTTCCATCGCCAGCGTGCAATGGTTCGGCTATCACCTCCTTCCCTTTTGGATTGCCGGTTTCGTGGCGCGGTTGTTGGCGGTTTGGCTGGTCTATCGTTTGCTAGTGCGTATCTGCCCGATTCCTTGGGCCGCACTGGTGACCTTCACTTCGTTCATCGCATCCTGTGGGGATCTTGCCGATTATACCGCGTGGTACAATTATTTTGTTTCCGTCTTCGCGATCTTCTCCGCCTACGCTGCCGTTCGACTCGTGGAAGCGACCACCGTGGGGCAACGCTTCGTTGCGTGCATCGGTACGGGCTTGGCCCTCGCCGCTTGCTTTTTCAACAAGCAAACCGCAGGTCTGATGATGCCTGTGGTCATCGGAATCGGGATGATGATTGCCCTCGGACAAAACTACGCATGGAGACGCACCTGCATTGATCTGGGGATCATCGCGATTACATTCGCGATACCTTGCTTGATCCTTTTCGCCTGGATGGTCCAGAACGATGTGTGGTCCGCGTATGTTGAGCAAGTCTACTTGAATGGTCCATCGAGCAAAGGCGGTTTGTTGGGGGCGTTGGGGCGTGCTGTCTGGTTTCGGGTTTACGACGATAGCACGATGCCCTTAAGCCTGTTTGCAATTGCATTTTTGGTGATTAGCGCTGCTCTCGTTCTGCGTCCGGTTTCCCCCACTCCGCAGCAAGAATCGCGATTTCGACGAATCGTCGTGGGAACCTTGGCCGTTGTTTCCGTGATTCTCCTGATTTCCGTCATCCAGCGGCATCTTTATTTCAATTTACGCTCTCTACGGTTGTTCTGGTGTGAGGTCGGTGTCCTAGGATCGGGCTTGGTTCTCCTGTGGGCCATCGTGCAAGCCATTCGCGGTCGAGCCGATTATCCCACGCAAGTGATCGGACTGTTCGCCGGTGCTGCCTTTACAGTCGCGTTTTGTCAGACTCTATCTTGGCCATTGTTTGAACCTCTCGGTTGGCCGGCAACACCAGTCATTCTGGGCTTTTTAGGACGAGTCATCCCCCCCAGCGACTTGCGGCAGCGACTCGTTCGATGGTCGGTGGCGTTCTGTGCTTTCGTGATCGCCCTGTCGGCTTGGGACAAATTTCATCACCCGTTTCAGTGGGGCGGTTGGCCTGAACCGCCGATTTGGGAATGCACTCACAAGCCGAGCCATCCCGTCTTAGCAGGCTTTCGGCTCGGTGCCCACACGGCCCAGGTTTACGACGAACTGGGCCGACTCATCCAGCAATACTCGCAACCCGGGGAAGAAATTCTCGCCTTTCCGTTTGTTCTGATCGCCCATGCCGTGGGGGAACGTCCGATTGCCGGTTTCGCTTACATGCATTACATCGACGTCTGCCCCGATGCCATCGCTCGGGCGGATGCCCAACGAATTCTTCGTCATCTCCCCGCCATCATCGTCCACTTTGAGTTTCCCGAAGGAGTCTGGGATATGCTCGAACAGGCCTTCCGCGGAGGTGCTCGATCGGGACAACGCGACATGCTCGCGGCGATCGACGAATTGACCCGCACTCAATACACCCTCGTCGGGGAATTTGCTCTACCGAACCAACCACCGAATTCCCATCCGCCCAAGCCCTTGCGTGTCTGGGCACGCAAGCGAACGGCGAACTCCGAATAGGTTCCGGTGGTGCCCTTGATTGCATCGAGTTTTCGCTGACGAGATGGCAATACCACCGCAAGCCGGCGCAACCGCAGCGGAATGCGTGACACGGCAAGTCGATACCACGGCGGGGTCGATACCTCAACGGAATCGCACGACCCCGGCGGAGTCGCACCACCACGGCAGGCTAACGCCCGCCGCTCCGCTCAGACAAAGGGGGGACAAAACAACGCATGCCACTCCCCCTGCTCGCCGCAGTCAAAGTCTGCCTCTTGCACCCGCTGATGGAGACTCTGTCAACATGTCAACGAAAC
>CALEEC010000377.1 GCA_937949245.1 uncultured Gemmataceae bacterium
GGTTACAACCGTTCCAACGGCGAGATCTTTCCCATCGGAAGAAATGCGAACCGTGCTTTCAGAAATGCGCGCGACAATCGGTTTGACTAATGCGAGAATATCTGGGGACGTTCGTAGATATTTCGTGCGATCTTCGCGGCGAGTTTGTGCGGATGCAGAAGTTGTCCATATAAGTAACAGGGTTGTCGTCAAAAGACGGATGGCGTAACGGGAAGGTGTAGGCATAAGTAGTTAATCCTCAGGTAGAACCACTCAGAGAAGTTGGGTTAGCACTTGGATCATTCCGCGGGTCGTTTACCTAGAGTAATTTCCAGTTTCAACAATTCGTTGCCTCGTCGTACTTCAACTTTCACTTTATCGCCGGGTTTCTTGTTCACCAGTAGGTTCCGCATCTCGTCGTAGGTGGTCACGGGGTGATTGTCGAATTTCGTAATCACATCATCGACCTGGAGTCCCGCCTTGGCAGCAGGACCATCAGGAACAATATGGGCTAGACGACATTCCTTGCTTTCAGGATCGCCTCGCACTCCCATGTAAACATTGGTAGATTGAACTCCCAGACCAGCTCCCCAGGCCTCACCTTTCACAAGGCGATCCCAGGTGTCGCGGTAAGTGTCTACGGGAACATGAATATTCGATGTGATTGGGCCATCGATGCGAGAGTGAATGCCGACGACTTGACCTTGCATGTTCCATAATGGTCCGCCGGAGTCTCCCCCAACGAGGGTGCAATCCGTTTGAATCAAGAAGTTGTTGGCCCGAGAGATACGGCCCAAGCGAACTGGAGGCGTTCGGCGAGGATCAAAACCGCCGGGATGACCAGTGGCGATCACCCATTGTCCTGGTTTTAATTCGCTCGATTTCCCCATGTCGGCGAAAGGAAACGGACCGTCGCCATCGATTTTGATCAATCCGCTATCGATGGAGCGGTTCATTCCCAAAGATTTGCCTTTCAATTGTTTGCCATCATTCAGAATGATGGTCACATCGCGGCCAGGTTGACCGGAAACGTGTCCCGCAGTTAGAACGTATCCGTCTCGGCTGATGATGACACCACTGCCGGAAGCTCCTCCAGCGCGGATGCCCACAGTGCAAGGGATCACCTTTTCAAGAACCTTCCGTGTGTGATCTTGAATTTCCTTCAAATCCGCGATCGAGGTTGGTTGAGGTTTGTTGACAGCTGCGGGAGGGGGAGGAATTTGGGAACTTGCTGAGTTTTGGAGGAAACCGTGTGCTTCCCAAGCGATGCTTGCCAGCAGGCCGACTGTGCAAAACAAACGATACATCCACCAAACTCCATGTCTTTGATAACAACCAAGTCGGAGGAAAATCACTTGAATCCGATGCTAACGAGTGGAAGATTACCCAGCGTCATTCAATTATATCTCGTCAGTCTTTCCGCTATTCTGGTAGAATCACGGAGCAGCGATTTTATAACCTCGAATGTTAGTGTGATGATTTTTACGAAGCCAACCGAAGCACGCAAATCATGGTGCAATATCGAATTCATTTTCAGCATAGACGAATTCGATGCCAATTGCCAACAGAATCTTCATCAGATTTCGGCTTTGAGGCAGCTTCCTTGAGAGAGTGGCGTGAAGCGAAGATAGGGAGGAAACAGCTGTGTCATCAACGAGAAAGAATTTGCGCAGGGAGCGGGGAAGGGGGGAGTAGGCGAATAGTTTCGGACAAGCGGCGTGGTTCGGAAACCGCTGCCTTCTCGTGAACTCGGGTGGGTTTCACAACCGAAGACTCAGGGATCGAAGGCACCGAAGCCGGGGAGTCCATCGAAGGCTTTTGCTGCGTTGCCGGAGGAATGAGCTGAGGTGGCATGGGAAGTTCCTCGATGCGGGGCGAGGGAGTAGGCAAGGCGGGAAGATGAGGTATTGGCTGAATCGAAGAAGGCGGGGTGACAGTAGTTCCTCCTGCGGAAGGAGGACGGATGGAGACATCTCGTTCCCCTTCAAAGGTCTGCCCATTGGGGAGAATGAATCGCACCATCACTCGAACTCGCGAGACATTCGGCAGTCGCTTCCACGGCAGGTGAAGTTGATAGCCACTATCGAACAGAGAGGTTTTCCATTTCTTACGCAGCAAAGCAGCGGGGATCTCCCATTCATCGAGGGGAAATTTGACGCCCTGAGGGGTTATCTCGGAGATCAAGACAAGGGCGGAACCAATCGCTTTCACAGATTGACCATCTTCATCTCGGGGACATATCACCACGATCAGACCATCGTCAGTGCCGTTGCCGTCTTCGTCGTATCCTCCGGTGCCACGACCAACAGCGACGGATTTGATGCTGGAACTAGGAATCGCCATCAATCCCGCGCCCTGTGGCTCATGGGCAGGGACACCGACAGAAGAACGTTGCAACTTGATTTCGCGTTCCAGTGCTTCGTTGACGACATATAAGCGTTGGAGTTCCTCACGGACTTCGCGAAGCTCGCGTTCGCGGGTGCGCAATTCAGCTTCAATCAAGTCGCTACGTTGGTTGCTGCGACATCCCTCGAGTAGGGGCAACAACGCTATCACGAGCAACCAACGCCCGCGAAAACTCACCATACTGCACAACCTCGCTGGAAGCGACACGAGCAGCAACATTCGAGGAAAGCAGCCAAGTCTTCGATCGCTTTCCTAGCTTTGGTGGACTTCACCGGTCCTTAAAGGAATCCGTTCGAGTACATGATCCACAATGCCGAAATCTTGCGCTTCCTTAGCCGACATGAACGTATCGCGATCGGTGTTCTTCTCGATCGTTTCCATGCTCTTGCCGGTGTGATGCGTCAAGATTTCATTGAGTGTCTGTTTATTCCGCTTGAACTCCTTCACATGAATCAAAATCTCCGTGGTTGTTCCTTCCGTCCCTGCCAAGGGTTGGTGAATCATTACCCGAGAGTGCGGCAGCGCATTGCGTTTTCCTTTGGCACCAGCCGCCAGAAGGACAGCGCCCATGCTCGCACACTGCCCGATGCAATACGTCGCGACATCGCAACTGATGAATTGCATAGTGTCATAAATGGCAAGTCCGGCACTTACGGAACCACCAGGGCTGTTGATGTACAAATGCACATCTGCCTTCGGGTCTTCAAATTGTAGGAACAACATCTGCGCCACGATCAGGTTGGCGCTGGCATCGTCG
>CALEEC010000378.1 GCA_937949245.1 uncultured Gemmataceae bacterium
GTTCCGCGAGAACCGTGGCCGCCGGTTTGGCTTGTGCCACCAAGGCCAAGCCGGTCAATTCGCCGTGCTGGTTCCAAAATTCTTCGTCCTCGACGCGATTGCCGCTGATCTGGAAGATCGGATGCCGTTTGCCTTCTTCAGTGAGCCGAAGCACGAAGTTGGCTTCATGCTGAGTCGGCTCACTGGGGGCGAAGACGACCGGCAACGCTTTGGCCAACGGCGTCGCTTTCCAACCCTCGGAGCCGAACGATTTGTAGCCTCCCAGCACCAGCAACGCATGATTTTTTTCGTCGAGCCATTTCAGCAGCGCCTCGTACTCCGCCTCCGCAAGGAAACTTCCTTCCATGTCGCCCAAGATCACGACATCGACCTTCTTGAGTTTTTCGGCGGTGAGCGGTTCCGGCACTGGCCGAACCGCGATGATTTCGGGACTCGCTCGGCGAATGAGCGTTTCCAAGGCCACATCGCGGTCGTCCTTGAGCAACTCGATCAGGAACGACGACTCGAACCGCAAAAACCCTTCCAAATACAGCACGCGGATCGGTTCGCCGATCACTTCCAGCGGGAAACTCACCGAGTTGTTGAGCCGATTGTGTTCCGCCGTGGGCGAACGCACCGTCAGCGTGTAGTAGAAGGTGCCGACCTCGGTGGGGGTGAATTTCAGGCGGACGTTTTTCTCGGCGGTGGTCGCGTCGAAATCGACCTCCTGCTCGGCGATGACGGTGGTGCCGCGGTACAGTGTCAGTTTCGCGTTCGCGGCGGGGCCGATTTTCCGCAGGGGCACTTCCAGCAGCAGTTCGTTGTTCAGCAAGGCTTGCGTGGGGAGGCTCGGTTTGCGGATCGCTAAGTCAAACACGCCGGCCGAGTCGTCGCGGGGGAAGCCGACGGTGAACACGGGCACCGGCAGTTCGGCTAAATCGCGGAAATCGGTGCGACCAGTGGTATCGCTGCCGTCGCTGAGCAGGACCACGGCAGTCAACGGCTTGGACCGCGACGCCGCGACTGCTTGACGAACGGCTCGCCCCAAGTCGGAGTAGCCGACCTGGGCTTCGGCCGGCAGTTGGTTTGCGGCCAACGGTTGGCCGGTGATGTCGTAGAAGTCCAACACCGTCGCGGGGGCCGATGCTTGGGTGTCGATGGCACGGCGTAATTGCGTCACCGCCTGACGGACGCGCTCATACCGGCTGGTGCCGGAGGCGTCGGCCAAAGTCATCGACAGCGAATTATCGACGACCACCGCGATCCGCCCCGGTTCGATCGTCAAAGGTTCGCGGGTCAAGGTCGGCTTGGCCAAAATCAGCAGCAGGGCCAACAGGCCGGCCAATCGGATGCCGAACAACAGCCACGCCAACGACCGTGCCGAACGCTGGAAAATGCCCCAGTAGGTCCACAGTAAAAACAGCACCCCCACGACGAGGCCGATGCCCCAGAGGATCGGCCAGCGGACGCCCTCGAAACTCAGTTGGCCCCAGTAGGTCGGCATCATGGCGTCACCTCCTCGATCACGCGTGCCGGGGGGGCGGTTTGGGAATCAGTCGGCCCGCACCTAGGGAGGTTCGCCCCAAGGTCGGATCGAGGATTTCTTTCGGTTTGCCGTAATGCCGCAGCGCGATGCGATTGGCCAACCAGGGTTCGAGCAACGCAATCAACAGAACCACGACCAGCAAGGCATTCCACAGTTGGAACGTCCGCCGCGATTCGCGAAGGGCTTCGGTCAGTTGCATCGGGTCAGACAGATAGCGAATCTTTTCGGGCAGATGCCCCGGGAGCAGGTCGCGTAGTCCCGCTTCGGTCTTGGCTTGCGGGGTCGGCCATTGGGCATCGTCGGCTTTGCGTTGGCGGAAGAACGCTTCCAGATCGGTGAGGTCCGATTCGTAGTTATCGAGGTTGACCGCCAGTAAAGCGGCTTGCGCCTCGCTCTGATCGGAGCGGCGAAACTGGTAGATGCCGGGGCGATCGGTATCGAGGAACAGCAAGCGTTGGGCCGACTCGCTGCCAGGCACCGGATAGCCTTCCGCTCCGCCGGGCGAACCGTCGGCCTGAGGTTTGCGTGCCAGAACGGTGACACTCCCTTCGCCGGCAGGGATGGGCACCTCGAATGCTTCCCCAGTACTGGCAAAGCCTTGTCGGCCGATGGTGTCTTGGGCCAGATAGGCGATTAGCCGATACAGCCAAGGGACGTAAACACGCCATTTGGGGAAGTCGGTCCAATCGCGATCCAGGGTGCTGGCAAAGAGCATGACTCGGCCACGGCCGAACGATTTTTCCGTCAGCAGGGGATCGCCTGTGGAGGAACGCATCAACACCGTGGCCTCGCCAGGGTCGATCTTCCAATAAGCCTGCAAACCGACCCGGCTGAGGTCACCCGATTTCGGGTCGCGGAAACTTCCCAGGGCTAGGTGATCGTAATTCACTTCGCCGATCGTGGCATAGCGGGTCGAAGTATTCGCGTCGCCGACGAGGCTTTGCAAGCGGCCCGGCAGCAGTCCGCCGCGTCGGGCAGTCGCAGCCAGCACGTTGTTGTAGAACGCCGGATTCACCTTGTCGCCCAGAAACACAAGCAGGCTGCCACCGGCATCGACGTAGTTTTCCAACTTTTCGACGGCCGCGGTACTGAGCGATTCGACGTTGGCCAGCACGACAAGGTTCGGCCCCTTGGCCGACGAACCTTCCCACAAAGCCGGATCGTTCAGATTGCGGGTCGGCAATTCGTTGGGCGAAAGTTGGTCATTGAGCCGAATCGGCGATGAACCGATCAGTTCGGCACTTGCTTCTAAAGCCAAGCGGAAGAAAAACAGTTCGTCGAGCGTTTCTTCCTGCTTGGATGGCGAACCGTTGATGGCTAACACGTGGAGCGAATCGAGTACCTGCACGGCGAAATAGCGGCGATTGTCCGCCGGCAAGGTCGGATCTTCGACTTCGATGTAGCCCCAATGCCAACCGCCTTGGTCGAACAGGTGTTTGAACCGCTGGGTGCCGAACTGGCTCAGTCCGGTTTTGCGGATTTCGGTTTCGTGCTGCGTTTTGCCATCGACGACCAAGCGGACCTTGGCGGCATCGCGGCCTTCGCCGAACGCCAGGTAAGGGCGGATTTCATACGGCACACCAACCATCGGCCGCGGTGCGCTGTATTGCACGCCGGTGACGGCGATGTTGTCATTGCGTGTGTTGCCGACTTTCACGAAGAAAATCGACGCGTCGGAACCGCGGGCAATCGGCGATTGGCCGTCTTCAGGCGAGTTCCACCCCGTCACTTGCAAATCGCTGAGGATGTAGATGTGTTTCTCATCTTGCGGTTTGCCGCGCAGGAAGGCGTCGGCCTTGGTTAGAGCCGCCGTCAGGTCAGTGCCCAAAGGTTCGGGTTGCAGGTCTAGTAGCGAGCGAACCGCGGTTTCCCATTCGTCATCGCGTTGCGGACTACTTAGTTGGAACCGCCAAGCCGAGCCAAGGGGTTCGAGCCGATACTGCTCGCGCAAGCGGGGCAGTCCCTCGAACAATAGGCGTGGCCCGTCTTGCCGACGGGCGGCCAAGATCACGGTTAGGCGATCGGCATCGCCGAAGCCGTCGAACAATTCCAACACGGCCGAACGTGCCCGATCCAACCGCGAGAGGCCATTTTCGACATACCCCATGCTCGCGGAGTTATCGAGGACCACCACGACATGCCGACTGGCCGAACCGCTCAGCGACGCTTTGGGCATGACCAACGGTTGAGCCAACGCCGCCGCTAGCAGCCCGAACAAGGCCATCCGACACAGCAGCAACAACAACTCTTTGATCCGGCTCATCCGTTGCGACCGCAGGAATTGATCGGTGAAAAATCGCGTGGTCGAGAAGCGCATTTTCTTGGTGCGTCGCGATCGGCTTAGGTGAATCAGCAACGGAATGGCTGCCGACGCTAGGCCGATGAGGAACAACGGATTGAGAAAAGTCAAACCCAACAAGTTCATGGCTCAAACGCTCATAGCCATTCGGCGAGTAAGGTAGTTGCCCAAAAACGTATCGAACGCCATATCAGTCGGTGCCAATACGTAGTCGATCTGGGCCGAACGCAGGCCGATTTTCAGTTGGTCCAAGTGGTCGGCCAAGGCGTCGAGGTAGGCTTTGCGGAACGCCAGCGGGTCGCTGGTGACTTCGCGGCCGGTTTCCATGTCTTCGATCTGGGTGATGTCGTCGAAGGGGAACGTCAGTTCGGCCGGGTCGAGGGTCTGGATGACGATTACCTCGCAGCGGTTGTGCCGAAAATGTTTCAGGGCGGCCACGATCTGTTGCGGATCGTCGAACAGATCGGAAATCAGCACGATCAAGGCCCGGCGTTTGACGAACTCGGCCAGTTCGTGCAGGTTGCGGGCCAATTGGGTTTCTCGGCCGGGTTGGTTCGCTTCGAGTTTTTGCAGCAGCAATTGTAGATGCGAACTCCCCTGGCGGGGGGGGATGCGTTCGCGGATACGGTCGTCGAGCGTAAACAGTCCCATTGAGTCGTGTTGGAACGCCATCAGATAGGCCAAACTCGCCGACAAGAACGAGGCGTATTCCAATTTCGACAGTTTCTGTTCGGGCGAGCGATAGCCCATGCTCGCGGACTTGTCGAGCAACAGATAGCAACGCAGCGAGGTTTCTTCCTCGTATTGCTTGACGTAGAGTTTGTCGCGTCGGCCATAGACACGCCAATCGAGGTGCCGAGGATCGACCCCGGGGGTGTATTCGCGATGCTCGGCGAATTCGATCGAGAAGCCCTTATGAGGCGAACGATGCTGCCCGGCGAAAAATCCCTCGACGACGCGGCGGGCGGCCAACGACAGATTTTTCAGTCGGCCCAACGCCTCGGCGTCGAGATAGCGGTAGGTGGGTGCAGTCTCTGGCATGGGGGAGCTTGCCGATCCACGAGGGTTTACAGGGACAGTTATTGATAGTCGCTGGCCGTCGGTTCTTGGACCGTTTCCAGCAGGTGCTTGACGACTTTATCGGGGGTGATGCCCTCGGCCTCGGCATGGAAGTTGGTCATGATCCGATGCCGCAATACCAGCGGAGCGACCGCTTTGACATGGGCCGTCGTCACGTTGTACTCGCCGGCGATCGCAGCTCGGGCTTTGGCTCCGAGCACCAAATACTGCACTGCTCGCGTGCCGGCTCCCCAGTTGACGAATTCTTTGGTGTATGCCGGGGCAATTTCGTCGTCGGGACGCGACGCCCGGGCCAAGTTCACCGCGTACATCCCCACATGATCGCTGATCGGCAAGCGGCGCACGATCTGTTGCAATTGCAAAATTTCCGCATCGGTCAGCACCTTGTTGATCGTCACTTGCACGTCAGCCGTGGTGGACTTGGCGATGGCCAATTCCTCCTGCGGTTTGGGGTAGCCGATGCGGATGTCGAACATGAAGCGATCCAGTTGCGCTTCGGGCAGCGGATAGGTGCCTTCCTGCTCGATCGGATTTTGCGTGGCCAAAACGAAGAACGGCCGGGGCAGATCGTAGGTTTGCCCGCTGACGGTCACTTGCAGTTCCTGCATCGCTTGCAGCAGCGCTGCCTGCGTCTTGGGGGGAGTCCGGTTGATTTCGTCGGCCAGCAAGATGTTGGCAAACACCGGGCCACGCACGAAGCGGAAGTTGCGGGTGCCGCTAGAGCGGTCTTCCTCGATGATTTCGGTGCCGGTGATGTCGGAAGGCATCAAGTCGGGGGTGAATTGGATGCGATTGAAGCTCAGGTCGATGGCTTGCGCGATGGTGCGGACCATCAGCGTCTTGGCCAAGCCGGGCACGCCGATCATTAGGCAGTGACCGCGTGCGAACAACGCCGTCAGCAGATCATCGACGATGTGTTCTTGGCCAACGATCACCTTGGCGATTTCCTGCTTCAGACGCAGCCGAGCTTCGCCCAGACGTTTGATCGCGGCCAGATCATTTTCGGAAGCGGTATCCCCCGACATCAACGGGTTGGGTTTCGTGGCCACCGACATCGAAAATCGCTCCACAGAGAGTCACAGGATAGTTCATTTCCTAGGCAACGCACGCGTTAACGTCCGAAGGTTCGATCTTTGGGACCACACACGCGAACGTCCGAAGGTTCGATCCTTCGGGCAACGTTTGCGTGATACGGGAAGATTCGATCCTTCGGACAACATCGGCGTTACCGTGAGAACCTTCGGCCCCGGCAACGCCTGCATCATCACGGGAAAGTGCGATTATCCTTGCAACGCATACGCTACCACATTGACGGCGAGTTTGCGACAAGTTTCTGCATCGTAGCCGTTGCCGAACGGGTCGCTCACCTGTTTCAGATGCGTCACCATGTCGTTTTTTGAGTAGACCAGCACAGTGCGTTGTCGAAGGGGGATGCCTTCCAGTTCGATCGGTCGCGGTTGACCGGATTGCCGATCCCTCCCTTCGCTGATGGTGTGCAACGCACGAAACAGCGGATGGGTTTTCGGATCGAGAGCGGTCAGGCGTTGATCGGGGAACAAGCGTTTGACCACGTCGCGGATGTGTTTGTCGAACGCGGCATAGCCCGAGGGGTTGTTGATGAATAGGAAGCCCCCCGCTTGCAGGTGCCGACGCAGGGCGGTGATTTCGTCGTCGCTGAAACGCGGATCGCGGAAGCCGGTCAGGTACAAAAACGGATACGGCGCGATGCGGGTATCCACCGGATCGATGAATTTTAGGTCGAACGACACCGCCAACGACGATTCATTAGCCAAGTGCCGCAGCAGTTGATACGAGCTATTTGGATCGGGGTTCCATTCGCCATGATGCCGCAGTTGCGCCAACGTAAACAGATGCCGGGGGCGATCCGCCGTCGCGGAGATTTCGCGCGTCACTGCCTGCGTCTCAGCCAGAGAACGCAACGCCGCGACGTAAGCGATCAGATTGATTCCCACACGGATCGCATCGTCGGGGGCCAACCGCGCCCCATGCGGATGCTCGTGTTTGTCCCAACCGCAACTCAGATCAAACGGCGACAGCAGCACCGCCGTGCGACAGCCGAGCATCATGCCGTAGAAACGGGGCAGTTCTTGGATGTAATCTTTCTGCCCTTTGTCGCCGTCCCGGCGATAAACCATCTGATACTTGTAGTAGGCACGAAACAGCGGGTGATCGAGTTCGAGCAGCTCGAGGGGCCGATCCGGGAACAGTTTCTTGATTTCGGCTTGGAACGATTGGGTAAACTCGATTCGGCCACAGCAGGCATCGCCGATCAAGGTGCCGCCGTCAAACACATACTGCCGTAGGGCTTCGCGTTGGGCGTCGGTGAAGCTAAACGGGTCATGCCCCGACAGATACAGAGCGGGAATTTTCAGTCGCTGGCCACGTTGATGCATGGCCACCAAGTCGTTGAGGTTGAGCACTCTCCAGCCGTACCACAGCCCCAAAGCCGAGCGGACGTGTCGCATCAGGCTATCGATGTCGCCGGGGTCGGTGTTCCAATCTTGGGTAGTGCCGTATTCCAGTTTCGCGATCATCAACGGCGGAGCGGGTTCCGCTTTCGGTTCGCTGCGGCGTAAGGGGACGACAGGCAAGGGCAACGGAGGGGCGGCTTCGGCCGAGGTTTGCCGTTCGGGGTTTTTCTGCGGTGGGGGGCCGCAGGTGCCCAATTGGCGTTTCACCTCGTTTTGCACAGCTTGAACTATGCCGACGTCCAACGCGTTGGCCCCGGTCGCTACAGCGACTGCGGCATTCTGCGTGAGGAATCTACGACGATCGATCGGTTCCATCGCGACGGCTCCCGGGAGTAAATGAGAAAAGGGTTACCCCTGCGATTTTTCGACAGGGGGCGGAGGCGGATTGCGCAACCGAATGCCGGGTTTCGGCTCAGGCAAAGGGATCACGCCGACATCAAGGCGTGGCATCTCTGCCGTAGGGGTTAGTCCGCCCAACTTGGGATCGAGCGTGAGATCTTTCTGATCGAACACCTTTTTCTGGAGGCGTTCGCGATAGTGGACGATAAACAGAGTATCTTGCACTTTCTGCCAAGCGTCTTCCAGTTCTTCCCGCTCGAAATACCACAATTCGAGCCGCCAGATGATCTCGCCGGGTTTGGATTCGTAGAACGGTTTGGTCCGTAGCTTGTGCAGTAGCATGGCACAATGCTGCCCATGCCCGGCGATGGCCAGGACTTCGATTTGGTCCTCGAATTGGTTCAGCGACAAGGCGAGTTTACGCAGTTTCTCGACATCGGCTTTGGTCAAAGGGGGATCGCCGTCGAGGAAGTCCGATTTCGGCACACGGAGGTTGACGCCTTCTACGCGGGAGCCGGTCGAGGTGTCGATGATCAGATCGTAGCTATGTCCCAGGGGAAGGCCCGCGATGGTGAACGAGCCGGTTTTGGCGTCGAAAGTCGCGGGATATTTGCGTGGAGGATCGAGGCGTTGGAAAGCGATGACACTTTGCACGTTGGCTGCCGGCGCGATTTTGCCGACAATGGTGCCGGTCGTCGGCTCGGCAGCAGCCAGTGGAATCGTGAACGCAAGAGACAGCCCCAGCCATCCGAAGAGCCAACGCATCTGCGGTCCTCCATGGCTGCTTCAGCGTTGATACGCTGGCAGAAAGTGTAGGTAAATGTCGAGTACCAAGCACGCCATCGCGGTGGAGTAGATCTTGTTCGGATCGACGCCTACTTCTGCGGTACCGGGGGGGACATCCCACGAGCCATCGCTGTTTTGCCGTTCCAATAGAGCATCGCGGACTTTGGGGTGCCAATCGTTCCAATGTTTGCCGCCGAACTGGTAGTGCGCCTGCATTGCGTAGTAGTGGAAGTAGTAGAAATACTGCACCCCAGAGCTTTCCCACATTTCCTGGGGCGTATTGCGTAGGAATTGCCGGAGATATTCCATGGTCGGCGGAATGGTTTTGTCGTCGAATTTGCCTAGCAATTGCAGGGAAAGCACCCCGGCTGCGGAGGTTTGCGGCCCTTGGCCCGGCCCCTCATAGCCGAAACCACCGGGAGGGTAGGCGCACGATTTCACATACTGGATAGCCTTTTCGATCACTCTCGGATTGACGGGAATCTCGGCATTGTTAGCCGCTCGCAGAGCGACGATTTGCATCACGGTGACACTGAGATCCTGGTTGTTGGGAGCCGGATTGTAGCGCCAGCCACCGCGAGGCGATTGCGTCCGTTCGATCAGGGACACCGCTAAGCGGAGTTTCGTTTCCAATTCGGGGTCGGGATCTTGGCCGTACATCTCGGCCAGGGCCAGTGTGGCTAGGCCATGCTCGTACATGCTGCTGAACGACAGATAGCCGCTGGGTTGTTGCGTGGCCAGCAGGTAGTTCTTCCCTTTGCGCAGCACGTCGGGATACCGACCGCGTTCGGGGACGTGCCCCCGGCCCATGTATGCGAGCAAGGCCAAGCCGTTGATCGCGTGATTCCGCGCCCACGAACCATCACGTTTCTGCTTGGAACGAATGTATTCCAAGCCGCGGTCGATCGCGGTGTTGACCTTTTCGATGACCTTCAATTCGGTTAGTGGGTCGGCATTCAGCCCCGGTCCCGAGGTTGGCATGGGATTGGCAGGCGGTTGACCGGCGGCATCGGTCAGCAACAGCGTGCCCAGCCCGGCTGTCAGGAGGATGCCGGGTCCCAACCAGCGACGAATAGAAGGCATCGTGTGGTCGCTCCGCAGTTTCAGGAAACACAGCGGATCTTTTCGGAAATCTCGGTGTCGGTTGCCCTATTTCCGATTCGAGGTCCAAAAAGATCCTGCCTAGACGTATGCCTTACTGATTGAACACGAACTCTTTGGTGTTAATCAGTGCCCACAAGATGTTCTCGTAGGCGGTCTTTTTGTTGGTGCCGTACTTGGCGAGATGCTCCAAGGCGGCTTTGAGGTCTTGTTCCATTGGTTTACGGCTGAACGTCCAGAGGAACAGTTCCTCAATTTTCTCGGCATCGGGGCGGGGATCTTTGGCCAACAGATCGGCACGCCCGTTGGTGCGACTGAGTTTGTTCTGCACTTCTTCGGAGTTCAGCAGGTGCAACGCTTGGGCCAGGTTGGCTTCGCTGACGCGCTCGCATTCACAAGCACTGATGCGTTGCGGCCGACCGAACACATCGAGGAAGTACGAACTGAACGACTCATCGGGCAACATGATCGCTCGCTTGGGGGCGAAGCGGTCTTGCGGTAGTCCGCCGAAGCCGGCCGGCGATTCCGTCACTTGATTGACCGCGTCCAACAATACTTCGGCCGACAAACGTTTCGGGTAGTAACGGGCGTAAGCCTGTTTGTCGTGCTTGTTGAATTCGTTGGGCACGGCGGAGAGTTGGTAAGTTCGGCTCTTGCAGATGGCTTTGACCAGGGCTTTGAGACTGAATTTGTGGTCGATCAGGATCTTGGCCAAGGTGTCGAGCAGTTCAGGGTTGCTCGGTGGATTGGTCACCCGCATGTCGTCCAGCGGATCGACAATCCCGCGACCAAAGAAATGCGCCCAATACCGATTGGCCACGGCTTTGGCGAAGAACGGATTGTTGGGAGCGACCATCCAATCGACGAGTTTTTGTCGCGGGTCTTCTTCGCTGGAAATTTCCATCGGCGGGCCATCAAGCGGTTTGTACTCGGCGCGTTTGCCGGTGCGTTTGTTGGTGACGCCGCCATCTTTGCGGTTGTACACCACTTGCAGGGTTACCGGGCGTTGTGTGGTCGTGACGCCGGGCAGACGGACTTCCTTCTTGCCGAGTCGGCCGAAGAAGGCGGCCATGCCCCAGTAGTCGTCTTGGCTCCACTTCTCGTAGGGGTGATGATGGCAGTTGGCACAGGTCAGACGTTGGCCAAGGAACACTTGCGTCGTGTCATCGACGAAGTTTTCGGGGTTAGTCAGTTCCTTGTACCATACAGTCGGCGGGTTGCGGTTTTCGTCGCCGGTAGCACCGAGGATCTCGCGTACAAACTGATCGTAGGGGAGGTCATGGGCGATGGCATCGCGAATCCAGTTGTGGAACGCGAAGGTGCCGTTGGCTCGCCCGGGTTCGCCGCGACGTTTGACGCGTAGAACGTCCGCCCATTTGTTGGCGAAGAAATACGCATATTCGGGGGTTTCGACCAGTTGATCGATCAGCCGATCGCGTTTGCCCGGGTCTTTATCGGCCAGGAAGGCCAGCACTTGCGTCGGCGTCGGGAGAGTGCCGGTGATGTCGAGGTAGGCTCGGCGGATGAATTGCTCATCGGTGCAGAGTTCCGACGGCACCAAGCCGAGTTCCTTCCACTTCTTCGAGGTCATTTGATCGATCGGATTGTTCGTGGGGAACTGCCAAGCCGGCACCGGCTGCCCCAGCGGCACCGTGGCGCGGAACACCGCGACGAACCCCTGATACCGGGCCATGATGGCCGCTTCGCCGCTCATGCTCAGCGTGCGGACCAAGCCGTTGACATCCACCGTAGCGATTTCCTGGTCGTTGCTCTCGTATTGTGCTCGGCGGGTGATGTCTTCGATCTTGCCGTCGGAATAGTGGGCATACACCGTGACTTGTTGCTTGTTCTGCCGGGTCATGATCCGGTGTTCGGGAACGACGGTAATCTTGGTGACGACCGGATCGGTGGGTTTGCCGTAAGGCATGCCGGCAGCAATCCAGCGACGCACGAGTTTGTATTCATCCGAATCGGGTTCCATCTTGCGTCCCCCGCCGTGGGCCACCTTGCCGGTGCCCTTGGTCAGGAACAACGACTGATCCGGCGCGCTGGGAAGCAAACGTCGGCCGCGACTCTCCTTGGTCAATGCGTTGTAGTCGAAATCCGGCTCGGCTCCTAACAGCGACAGCTTGAAGCCGTTCTGGCCGCTGGCTTTGCCGTGACAGCCTCCCGAGTTGCAATTCAACTTCGTGAAGATCGGCACGATCTGGTTGGGGAAGTTGATTTCCAGGGCCACATCCATCGACGCGACAGACACTGGCAGCGAGACGGCTTTATCGCCGTACTTGGCCGTCACGGTCGTCGTGCCGTTGGCCGTCGGCAATACCCGGCCGGTGGGGAGTACTTTGACGGTCTTGCCATCGGCGACGCTGTATTGCACGTCGCTGGTCAGATCTTGCAAACGACCATCGTTCAATTCGGCGGTGATGATCAATTGCGCCGCATCATCTTGGCCGACTAAGGCCACTTGGGTGGGCCAAACGGTCAGAGCTTTGATGTCGCTGGGTTTGGGCAAAGCGGGCGTCGCCGGCGCGGCTGACGCAGAGGCAGTCGGCGAAGCCTCGGCCGACAGGACGGTCGCGGTGGGCAACGTCCAACTCATGAACAGCAGAAGTGTGAGCCAACGCTGAGTTCGGCAGGGCATAGGCAACCCTCCAAGGAAGGTAGGAATCGCACGGGTAGGAAGGCAATCATGGGCAGTTTGTCTCTCATTTTGCCGACTTGAACGTCGACCTGCAAGCGTGTTCTGCAAAATTGGACGACTTTTCTGGGATTGTCGATCCTCGGGTCGCCAATCCGGTTTCGCCGAATTTTCGGTGCGACCTCGGCTTTTCGCTGGATTCGCGACCGGGGGCGTTTATCATTCGTAAAGGAATTTCTGGGTATCGCCCTCTCCCCCTGGGAAGGTTCGTGTTATGGTCACACTCACCGCGACGCGCCCGACTGCTGTTCCGACTACGTATCCGACCAAATTGCTGATCGACGGTCATTGGGTCGATCCGTTGGATGGGGATTCGTTCCCCACTATCAACCCCGCGACGGGCGAGACGATCGCCACTGTTGCGGCCGCGGGGCCGAAAGATGTCGATCGTGCCGTTAAAGCGGCGCGGCAAGCTTTGGAAAGCGGTCCGTGGAGCCGGATGGACGCTGCCGATCGCGGCAAATTACTGTACAATCTCGCCGATCTGGTCGAACAACGTGCCGAAGAGTTGGCCGCCCTTGAAACGCTCAACTGCGGCAAAACCATCAACGATTCGCGAGGCGACATTCAAGGGGTCATCAACACCCTGCGTTACTACGCCGGTTGGGCCGACAAAATCGAAGGCCGAACCATCCCGGTGCGCGGCAATTTCCTCAGCTACACCTTGCGCCAGCCGGTCGGTGTGGTCGGGCAGATCATCCCGTGGAATTTTCCGCTGCTGATGTTGGCCTGGAAGTGGGGGCCGGCTTTGGCGTGTGGCAATACCGTGGTCATGAAGCCGGCCGAACAAACGCCCCTCAGCGCCTTGCGCATAGGAGAATTGGCCATCGAGGCTGGCTTCCCGCCGGGGGTGATCAACCTCATCAACGGTTTCGGCGAGACGACTGGCCATGCGATGGTCGTGCACCCCGACATCGACAAGATCGCATTCACCGGCCATGTCGAAACCGCGAAGATCATCCAAAAGAACGCTGCCGACACTCTCAAACGCACCACCTTTGAATTGGGGGGCAAATCGCCCAACGTCATCTTCGCCGATTGCGACCTAGATGCCGCCGTCGAGGGGGCTTTCCACGCCATCTACTTCCACGGTGGCCAATGTTGCACTGCGGGAAGCCGATTGTTTGTCGAGGAAAAGATCCACCGCGAATTCGTCCAGCGTTTGGCAGCTCGTACCCAGACGCGGCGTATCGGCGATCCGATGGATCCCAACACGCAGCAAGGGCCGCAGGTGTCGCAAGAGCAACTCGATAAGATCCTTGGTTACATTGCTTTGGGGCAAAAGGAAGGGGCCAATCTCGTCGTCGGAGGCAATCGCGTTGGTGATCGGGGCTTTTTCGTTGCGCCGACGATTTTCGACAACGTCCGCGATGAGATGACCATTGCCAAAGACGAAATCTTCGGCCCGGTCGTGGGCGTGTTGCCGTTCCAGAGCATGGACGAAGTGATCGAGCGTGCCAACCGCACCCACTACGGCCTAGCTGCGGCGATTTGGACCAAGGATATCGACAAAGCCCACCTCTTTGCCAAGCGGGTCAAAGCGGGTACGGTTTGGGTCAACTGTTACCATGTGGTCGATGCGACCACGCCGTTTGGTGGCTTCAAGATGTCCGGCCAAGGTCGCGAAAACGGCGAAGCGGCGCTGGAACATTACACCGAGCTGAAGACGGTCACGATTCGCCTCCGCTGAGAACCTCGGCACGGTCATTCGCCCCGACCTGCCGTGGTGCATTCGGGTACCAGAGTGCATTCAGGCACAGTGGTGCATTCGAGCATGGGGGGCTGACGCCCCCGCTCGGGAAAAGGCATGTGCAATCACTCACCGAGCGGCGGGCTGACGCCTGCCGTTCGGGGGCTTGGATCAGAAGTGGGCTACGAAGGGTTCTGTTGACAACGCAATAAGCCGACGCTCGATTCAAACATGCGTCGCTGACGTGGGGCGGCTGCTGAGGCGGTGCCCTCTGCCTGACGCTGCTTTAAGTCGGCCAAATTCGCTAAACAATACGGACACTCAATCGTGTGCAAATGGAAATCGATGTAACTCTGCCATTGCGGATCGAGCGTTTCCAATAAATAACCGCTCAACTGCTCCCGCGTCAGACAACTGAGCCGTTCGCGTCGCCAAATCGCTCCCAACGTATGTTCGCCGCGATCATGCTCCTCCCGCAAGCGTGCTAACTCCTGACGCAATTGCTCCGATTCCCGCAACTCCCGCTCTATCTGAGCGGATTCGACTTCATTCAACGCGTCATCGAGATAGGCACTCAATCGCGCTCGTGTTACGTCGCTGCTGCTCATGCAATCTCGTTCTCCGCCAAGAGCCTTTGCTTCAGGCTACCCTATTATAACGCGGGGCCGGCACTCTGGGGCAGTCTGTTTTCGCGTGATTGCGTCCTCATGCCGGATGCGTCTGGATCGCGTGGCCACGGCGGTGCGTGGGTCTGTCACGCACTCCCCGCAAGATGAGCGATGAGGGAATGGAGCATCTCTCAGAAACGCCAGGCGAGCCATTGGCGTAGCAACCAGCGCACCCGCGGGGTGAGCCGATCTCGATTGAAAGCGTCTCCCAATTTCCGTAGCATTTCCGTCCGCGTCGGATAAGGAAACACCATCGCGGATAGTCCGGCTAAACCGATCTTGGCACGCATGGCCAACGCCGCGGCACCGATCCACTCGCCTGCATGCGTCCCCACTGCTGTCACTCCTAAGATGCGATCCCGCTTGGCTTCGGCGATCACCTTGACGAAGCCGACGGTCTCGCCGTCCAACTGCGCCCGATCGACCGCCGTCCAGGGCAATCGAATCACCCGATACGCCCTTCCGCATTGGGCTGCCTCGGCCTCGGTCAGTCCTACTTGGGCCAGTTCGGGATCGGTGTAGGTTGCCCACGGAATCGTCCAAGCCGACATTCGGCCGCGACGCGGGAACAACGCATTGCCGATGAGCAACCGGGCCATCGCATCGGCCGCATGCGTGAAGCGAAACCGCGAAGCGACATCTCCCGCAGCATAAATGCGTCGATTGGTCGTGCGAAGCCGATCATCGACCTGCACTCCGGTTTCGCGGTCGAACGCGACTTGGGCCGCAGCTAGATTCAACCCATCGACGTTGGGCACCCGCCCGACGGCCAACAACAATTCATCGAAACCGATGCGTTCCCCCTCAGGACGGCTCAACACCGCGTATTTTCCGGAGGGTTCCACGATGAACTGACGCACTTCGGTCGCTAGGCGCACCTCGACGCCGTCGGCTTGCAGGGCTTGGACCACGACGGCGCTAGCATCGCTATCGTCACGGGGGAGCAATCGCTGAGCCGACTGAACCAGGGTCACCCGCGCTCCCAGGCGTGCAAAGGCTTGAGCCAGTTCGCAGCCGATGGGGCCACCGCCCAGAATCAGCAAGCGTTGCGGCAGGGTGTCGAGGTCGAAAATGCTTTCGTTGGTACGGAAACCTACTTCGGTCAGGCCGGGAATCGAGGGGATGACCGGTCGGCTTCCGGTCGTGATCGCGGCCCGGCGAAAGGTGAGCACCTGCTCACCGACGCGAACCGTCGTGGGGCTAGCCAACTGAGCTTGCCCGAAAAACACATCGACGCCCAGACTACGGAAGCGTTCGGCCGAATCATGCATGGCCAACTCGGCACGCAAGCGACGCAACCGCTGCATCATTTGGGCAAAATCGGCACGGACACCAGGAGGAACCACGATCCCCCATTCGCCGGCCCGGCGCACCTCGGCGATCGCTCGGGCCGAACGCAGTAGGGCTTTGGACGGCACACAGCCGACGTTGAGGCAATCGCCCCCCAGAAGCTGGCGTTCGATCAGAGCGACGCGTGCCCCCAAGCCAGCCGCAGCCGCGGCGCAGACTAGTCCCGCAGGACCACCCCCCAGGACCACCAGATGATACCACGGCTTGGGAGTTGGTGTCGGCCAA
>CALEEC010000379.1 GCA_937949245.1 uncultured Gemmataceae bacterium
AGGACTTGAACCTACAACCTACGGTTTACAAAACCGTTGCTCTGCCGATTGAGCTACGCGAGCAACTGAACCGACCGTAGGGAAGAATGTACTTTAGAGGTTACTTGGCGAATGTTCAAGGCGAAAATCCCAATCTTTCCCCAACTACGCTTAATTTTGCTTGACATCCTCCTTTATACAGGATTGGTGGGGGAGCGTCGAGGTTCACTTGGGGACCGAACCAAAATTTTCTGATCACGAGTCGGCAAGCTGCTGTTCCAGTTGTTTGCGCACTTCGTTGGTCCAGGGATAGATGAGGGGGCGTTTGCTCATAATTTCGTAACCGGGGGAGCGAGGCGGGGTAACTACTCGGAATTCATCGCCTACTCGCTCCAGAAATAATAGATACTTGTTCTGTTCGTGAGGAGTATGCCGGGGCGGAAATTGCGTCTCGGGGAGATTTTTCACCACCAGTTTCTGACCACGCAGGGATTCGCGGTCGGGGTGCTGGCCAAACACTTCGGTGATCATGGCTTCCCGCTGGGGCCGACCATCTTCTTGGAAGGAAAGCTCCGCCACCACTGCATATGCTGCCACGGCCGACTGGGAGCGTGACACTACCACTGGATAGGCATGGTAATACGCTTGGTAGCCCAGCCAGGAAAGCCAGGCGAGAAACAACGTCGTCGAGACGGCTAGCGGAATCCAGTTGCGTTTCAGGTTTTGTCGGTCTTCCGCCATGAATTGTCCTCGAGGCGAACAGTAAAGCCTTCCCGTAGAAAGGTTTCCAGATCAAGCACATTATGAAAATCTTCGCGCGAATCCTGTTCGGTTTTACTCAACAGTTGGTGATCGATCAAATTGAAAACGATTTCGCCAAAATCATCGGTGCTACGAATCCCCCAAAGTTTGAACACTGTCGGGGCAAGAAAGCCATATTCCCGAAGAGCTAAATCACACAACCCCCGAACCAACTCCTGACCAGCCACATGGTAGGGATTTTCATCCTCAGAACGAAGTCCCGAAGGAGGAACGCGATTGAGCAGGCGTTGGGTGTGCGCTAATCCTTCAAAAACGAATTCATACGCTTCGTAGGCGTAGCGTGGGTCTTGGCGTACTATTTCAGCGATCTTCGGATGCCGCATCGTCATCGCTCGGTTTGCTCCCTGGTTGGCAGGCGGATCGGTTCGTATGACTCGGAGCAGGGGCTTTCCCCAGTCGAGTCAGAACTTCATCCGCATGGATCGGCAATCGGCGACCATCTTCAAACTCGACCAAGAGGCGTCGAGCCAAGATCTCTTGGGCCAACACTTTCCCTTGACCCTTCTGCGTTACCACGCGACTGCCGACCGGAGGTAGTTCGCGTTGGAATTCCTCGTAGACCTCCTGTTCAAATCTTAGACAACATTTCAGGCGACCGCAACGGCCAGAAATTTTGGCAGGGTCGAGCGTCGATTTTTGGAGTTTGGCCATTCGCATACTGACGGGAGGCATGACAATCATGTGTGTGTTGCAACACACAGGTTTGCCGCAATCGCCATAGTCTGCAACGAGTTTCGCTTCATCCCGAACGCCGATCTGGCGTAATTCGATACGCGTCTGAAATTCGCGGGCCATGCTTTTGACCAAGTCCCGAAAATCGACGCGCTTCTCCGACAGAAAGTAGAAGATGATACGTTCACCACCAAACAAATGTTCGACGTCCACCAATTGCATCTGAAGTTTGTGTTGCGCAATCAGCCGATTGGCGATGTCGAATTCGCGTTTCTGTGTCTCCCGCAAGAAGTCGAGGCGTTGTTGGTCGTCTCGGGTCAATTTCCGCAGAATGGTCCCTGCCGTGGGTTCCGGTAAAAACGCTCGCGTTTGCGGCGTCGCCAGACAGAGTGCTTGCCCCACTTCATGACCACGTTCGGTCTGCACAATCAATCGATCGCCGCGCTGAATCGTTAGATTCGCGGGTGGTTCAAATTCCCCCATCAGACGCATGGCACCGTACCGAACCAACCAGCGTGAGCTAGGCTGGGAGACGGAGACATCGTCGGCAGGCAGTTTCGTAGTTGGCGGAAACGCGGTCATAAACAGTGTAGGCAACTCAGGTGCGATTCCCCCTTCATTGTAGCAGCAGATGGGGGACTGCGATAGTGCAGCCGATCCCTCGGAAGTGGTGGTGGAAACGACTGCTAGTCTCAGGCGGTAACGAATGATGCAACCCCTAGAGCGATTTCAGGAATTCGATCAGATCATGCAATTCTTGAGGGGGCAGGGAGCCGTTGCCACTCACTTTGTCAGGATCATGCGGGCCGGTCAGCAGGGCTTCTAGGGAACGAGCACGCCCATCGTGCAGCCAGCGAATTTTGGAATAGACGCCGATCAGCGAAGGGGTGTTGTAGCTGGGATACACGTCTCCGCGTTCTTGGGTGCCAACGCGGTGGTTTTTGCCATCGGTGTAAAGAGGACCATTGTGGCAACGGGTGCAGGCGGCTTTGTCTCCCTCAAACACCTGCTTGCCACGTTGGGCCGCTTTCGTCAGTGAACCATCGGGATTGCGATATGGATTGGGTGGGTACTTCAATGTCGCAAAGTAGGCGAGGAGTGCTTGCACATCTTCATCTTTCGGCGTGGGGCCAAGCATACTGTCGTTGAGCGATTTGCGGGTCGCTTCGGCCAACGACTTTTCCCAACCGTGCCAGAAGTATGGCCCCGTTTGTGGGGTGTTCCGCAAACTGAGCACCATCTTGAAATTTCCGAATCGACCGTCGTTGCGGGTGTCGATGCCTATGGCATTGGTGTGCCCTTCATAGTGGCAACTGGCACACGAATACCACTGGTCCAACGAGCGTTGGCCGTCGTAAAAGATCGCTTCCCCTTTGCGAGCCAGCGAGGGGTGGCTGGGACCGCCCAGAGCGATCGTCCGCACCACTTTCCGTTCCTGCGGCGAAACTACTTGGACCGCATTCAGCAGGTAATTGGCCACATAAATCAGCTTGCCATCTTTCGAGAAGCGAACAAACATCGGCCGACCACCAAGAGGAATGCGGAAGAAGCGGTCTTTGTCGGCTAATAATGCGGAATCGATATGATCGCCCGGACCGCCGTAATCCGAATAGGGAAGATCCTCGGTGGCATACATCAGCAATTCGTGAGTTCCCGAGGCAGCGCAGGCCAGCCATTTCTCATCTGGGCTGAGGGCTAAGCCAAACGGATCACTCACCGCTTGGCCGCGAGGGTCGAGAGAAATCGCCTCGCGACGTGCCTTTTCTTGGACTTTCACCCGCGCGATTCGGCTGGCTAAGACCCAACCGATCTGGATGTTCGTCGGCGTGATCGGATTGTGGCGATAAACCATCCACGGAAAATAAGCGTATTTTCCCCCTTTGTCGATCTGGATTTGGCCGATGTTCAACCCCGCGAAGTCTTCTATGAAGAGTTGTTTGCGTTTTTCCGTATCAATAATGCTGATGCCCCCGTCGCCGCTCACCCCCACCGCTAAGCGTTTGCCATCGGGGGTGATGTCGAGGTATCGCGGCCAATGGCCGGTAGGAATGCGTTGGACTTCCTTCCATTGGTTCAAATCGATCACAGCCAAGGCATGGGCGGTCGTGAGGGCAACATAAGCCCATTTCTCGTCCGGCGAAAGGACGACGCCCCGCGGTTCAAAACTCAAGCGAACCACGCCATCGGGACGCAGCCGTTCTTGGTCCAACCGAAAACGACGAAGTTCCCCCGAGAAGGTGGCCGATACGTAAACTGTTTGCCCATCCTTGCTTAAAGCCAACGCCGAGGGGCGTTCGCCACAGGCCACCTCATCGCAGATCGTGCCATCTGCCAGACGAACCAACGCCAGCGAATGCGAGGTCTGATTGACCACCAGCAGATACTTTTCGTCGGGAGTCAGCATCAAATCGACGGGTGAACGATCGACTTCTGCGACCTTCGTGGGGGTGGTTTCCGTCGCTCGGACTTGGGTCGCTGTGGGGACGGAGTCGGTCAGCAACCACCAACCACCTAATCCAACAGCGAGTAAGACTCCCACAAAAGAAAACCTAGACCGCCAAGGCATGGATCGTTTCCTCGATGATGGTGGGGAAGGTATCTCAATTCGTGGTCGGAACGTGCTCGGAACATAGCAATGACGATCGAGCAGGATTCCAGATCATCTTCTTTGACGAATTTTCTCCGATTGTATTCGACCATTCTCGCGTATCCTAACAAGAACTCGAGATTCTCCACAACACGCACTTGCCGATGCACCAACTGCTTCGGCAAGTGGCTATGCTCCCCGCGAAGCATCAACTTTGGCAATCGGTCATGACGTTGGTCAGTCCTCGAAACCGTGTGGATGTCGCCGATGCCAGTTCCAAGCAGTTTGCAAGATGGTTTCGAGATCGGAACGGGTCGGTGACCAGCCTAATTCGGATCGAATTTTATCGGCCGCGGCGACCAAACAGGGCGGATCTCCTGCTCGACGGTGACCTACCACGACAGGCACACGCTTCCCGGTGATCGCTTCCACTTGGTGGATGACTTCGCGGACACTGTGACCGACCCCGGTGCCGACGTTGTAATGCAGTGCTTGCCCCGGTTGCAAGCGTTCCAACGCCAACTGATGCGCCAATGCCAAATCTTCGACATGCACATAATCGCGGATGCACGTTCCATCTGGGGTCGGATAGTCGGTGCCAAAAATCTCGATGTGCGGCCGTTGTCCTAAAACCGTTTGAAAAATCAAGGGAATCAAGTGGGTTTCCGGTTTGTGATCTTCCCCGATGTCTCCTTGGCTCGATGCACCGG
>CALEEC010000380.1 GCA_937949245.1 uncultured Gemmataceae bacterium
ACTTGTGAGGAAATCCAGACAAGAATTGCTTTTCTCCCTCGGCCGCATCCTTGATTTCTTCTGGAAGCGGTTTTACCATCGATAGCAACCGTAAGGGTCGCTCTCGGTCGGGCCAAGACGCTCCTCCGAGCAACATCGTGGAGCCATCCCGGAATTTATGCTCATGTCGAACCCTGCGAAAACTTCTACGATCAGCAATGCTCGCGCAGTCCGTTTACTGCGGATGTTGCAATTGCTCAACGAAGGTGCCCAAAAGCGATCGACGTTATTGGCACGTCTAAATATCGACGATCGCGGTTTTTTCCGTGATCTGGAGCGTTTGCGTGCCTTGGGGGTCCAATTGCAAGTCACTCGTGGGGAATACCGGTTGGAGGAAAGCATCGAAGAGGCCTATGCCAAACTCCCTTTCCCCAATCCACAATTAAGCGTCCACGAAGTGCGTCAGTTGTGCCAAGGGGACACCGACGCTCATCGCAAGCTCAAGTCGATGTTGGACGCTTTCCTTGCGACTCCGCCCCAACCTGCCCCAACGTCCCGAAACAAAAGAGCTGCCGCTTCCAAACGATCGAAGCCCTCCTCCTGAAGAAAATGAACCAAATTCTTCGGATACTATCGACTTTTCCCAAGGATGTTGCTATAGCCTCCGCTGGAGGCTGTCTATGGCTAGGATGCTCGGTTTAAGGCGGTTCCGTTGGCCCAAGCGAGGCTCCCTGGGACTGTGGTGCTGGCTGACGCTCGCGGGATTGGGGCTAGGGAGTTGGCCGACGCCCGGTTCTGCCGTCCAACCGCCGACTTGGCTGCCCCGCTATCAATTCGCGGTGCGCATCGATGTCGAAGCCAACACGATTGCGGTACGTCAGGATGTGATTTGGCTCAACCGGCATCGGCACGCTACCGATGAGTTGGTCTTCAACGTCCACTCGCATTTTCAGCCGTTGCAAAAGCCTTTGGATGCGATCAAGCTCAGCAAAATGCTCGAAATTATGCGCATCCCCGCCCATGAGGCATTGTTTCGGCATTCGCCGTTTCAGTTGCACAAGGTTTGGCTGCTGTCGGAACAGGAACCGACGCAAATCGAACGCGAACTTCCGCATGCGTGGCAACCCGATATTCCCACTGCTTTGCGAATTCGGCTACCGCGGCCGATCGGTCTGGGCGAGTTGGTCCGGGTACGGCTCGAATATGAGTTTCGCCCCCCTGCCAAACAGGGCCGCTGGGGACAATGGAAGGGGGTGACTTTCCTGACCAACTGGTCGCCGGTGTTGGCCGTCTTTGACGAAACCGGTTGGCACCCGACGCCGTTTGTGCCTTGGCATCAACCCTTTTACAACGAGGCCGGCATTTATCAGGCCCGAGTGATCCTGCCGTCCGAGCAACACTTAGCCTGCGGAGCGACCATCGGCCGCATTCGCCTGCTTCAAGCGGGGTGGAAAGAAGTCGAACTGCTGGCCACACCGTTGCGGGATTTTCCGCTGCTCTGTTCGGCACGCTATCGCGAGTTTTCCCGGGAGTTTGGCCCCGTGCGGATTCGTTGCTTCGCCTTCGCCGAACATGAGCATTATGCCAAACGCATCCTCGCTTATGCCGGACGAGCCGTGGTCACCTACGCAAAATGGTTCGGACCTTATCCCTACCGCGATCTGACCTTCGCCGAGTCGTTCTTCGGTTGGAACGGCAACGAATGTGCTGGATTGGTGATGATCGATGAACGTGTGTTTGGAATGCCCCATCTGTTGGAAGGTTACATCGAATACCTGATCTCGCATGAAACCTGTCATCAGTGGTGGTATAATGTCATCGGCACAGATGGATATCGCGAAACCTTCATGGACGAAGCCTTCGCCACTTATTTCGCGCACCGCTTGCTGAATCTGGTCGAAGGTCGCAACAACGCTTTTATCCGCTATCCCAAGCAACTTAGTTGGCTGCCCCAGATCGAACGCGAAGACTATCGTTACAGCCAGTTTTACAGCACGGTCGGACGTGGCGAATTGCTGCCGCCCATCGGAGAGATGGAAAAGTATCGGCACGTCGTCAATCTCTTCAGTGCTGCCTACGATCGGGGGAGCAAGATTCTCGGGATGATCGAGGATCGCTTGGGGGAATCCGCGTTCCTGGAATTCATGCGCGAGATTTATCGTCGCCGTGCCTTCCAGATTTACCGAGTGGCCGACTTCCAGCAAGACTTGGAGCGTTTTACCGGACGCAGTTGGAGCGACTTCTTCCAACACTGGTTGCGGGAAGCGGGTTTGACCGATTGGGCCATCGAGAAGGTCCACATCGAAAACGTCGATGGGACAGCAGTTTCCGAAACCAGCGACCTGGTGCGTGTGGTCGTTGAACTGCGGCAAAAAGCCGAATATAGCGAACCGACGACGATCGGCTTCAGTTTCGATGGCGAAGCGTATCCGCTGCGTCTGCCGATCCAGCCGCGCGGCGGGCCGATCGTTTTAGGCGATGTCGCCGCTCAGCTAGAACGCTACGCCGATGGCAGTTATCGTGTGGAAACTTTGTTGCCCCGGCCTCCGGTACAAGTGTCGGTCGATCCCGATCAAATCCTTGCCGACCGCGACCCAGCGAACAATCATTGGAAGCCGAAATTCCGCATCCGCGCCACTCCAGTCTATACGTTTCTCGATGAAACGCCCCTAACGACGGCTTATGATCGCTGGAACCTCACCCTGGGACCGTGGTTCTACGCTCCGTCGTATGCCGATCCGTGGTACACTCGGGCTAGCATCGTCGGGCCGCGTGCCGGGGTGTATCGCACCGAACAAGGGATGGGGGGAATTTACGCTGGCTATCGCCCCGATTTCCGCGACATTGCCGCAGGCTTCGATTGGGAATGGCAAAATGCGCCGTTCGCGAAAGTCGATACGGGACTTCACGCTGAGAAAAGCTTGTTCCAACTAGCTCCGGGCGGTAGTGATTTGGATCGCGCCGTGGTCTACTCGCGTTACATTATCACCCCCTCCGCCGGGATGTACACCCCGCCGACGCACCATGTCGAGCTGTTCGCGTCCTGGCAACGTAATTTCTTGCCGCAGGTGCGTTGTGTGTTGCCTCAGGCACGCTGTTTTGAGGCACTGACCAGTGTGGGGGTCCACTATCACCTCGATTTGTTGACGCCATATTGGAATCCTGAACTCGGCTTCCGCCTCGATGTCTCTTACGCGGCAGGGTTTGCCATCCTGGGGCAACCGGAGAATTCGCACCAACTTTCCGGGCAATTCGCTTGGGTGTGGACGCCGGGCGACTGGGCCGGCAGATTGTCACTAACCACTTTCGCATTCCGCACATACGCCGGCTTAGCGACGCCCCGCAACACCCTGTTTTTTTCATTGGGAGGCAATCAACTGCTCCGCGGGTTCGACATGGCCGAGCGCCAGGGGAATTCCGTATGGATAGTCAGTGCGGAATGGCGTTTGCCGTTGCTTGCCGATGCACGCTGGGATGTTCTCGATCATGTGATCGGCCTGCGTGGCGTGTACCTGGCTCCTTTTTACGATGTCGGAGCGGCGTACCTTGATGGCCAGCTCGTGAACGATGTCGCTCATGCCTTGGGAGTCGGCTTGCGTGCCGATCTGGCCTGGTTCAGTTTTATCGAACGCACCACTCTGCGTTTCGATTTGGCCAAGACCTGGAACGCGGCGACCCCCTGGCAATTCTGGTTCGGTATCCAACATCCTTTCTGAACTGAGCTGGTCCAGCGAGGTCCGGCGACGAAGACGGGGCAAGTCCTGGAGAGAATTCGTCGCAGCGCAAGGAGCCGACGACGGCAGGCGTCGGGTGCGTATCGCAATACCCGCGGACTAGCGTCCGCGGCTCCTATCGTCGCGCGAAATCTCAGGAGCCGACGACGCCAGGCGTCGGGTAATTCCCCCCTCCCCCGACTTACGTCTACCGGCTCGCCTAGGACGTGAAAAAACACCGCTTAACCTCTTTTTGCCGAGATCGAGCGGTGCGTCGGGAATCGGCCTTTGCGAACCGAGAGAGTCGATTTTAATAGCGTCGCGAGTAACCGCCGCGATCGCCACCACGGTAGCCACGATCGCTACCGCCGACGCGAGGACGGTCCTCCCGGGGCCGAGCTTCGTTCACCGTGAGGGTGCGGCCTTGGAACATCGCACCATTCATGGCGTTGACGGCTTCTTCCGCACCATCGCCCATTTCGACGAAGGCAAAGCCGCGGGACCGACCGGTTTCACGGTCCATCACCACTTGGGCGCTGGTCACCGTGCCATACTGCGAAAACGCCTCGATGAGGTCGTCCGCGGTGGTTTGGAAGTTGATGTTGCCGACGTACAGTTTCTTGCTCATGATCATCCAACCGGCTAAGCCGGATCTACCGAAGAGACGCGCGTTCCTAACGAGCTGCGCACGATGAGAGGACGAACTATCTTCTCCGCAACCTCGATTGTTGTTGCTAGCATCCACTTTCTGTGTTGTCGCTGCTAGCATCTACTCTCTTTGAGTCGGGAAGAAGATCCTACTTCGCGGCGATCAAAATTGACGAGTTCTCGAGCCGGCAAGAACGGTGATCCCGAACGTGAAGAGGCCAAGAAAGGTCAACCTGTGATACCGACAAATCGTTTCGTCTGCTCTGAACCCCACAGATTCTATCTGTGACTACCGGAATCATATCCGATAGTTCCCAGAAAAGAAAGAGCAATCGGACAAAAAAAACAGATCGCTGACATGAGGACGATTCGCGGCCCCGATGAGCGGGCGCTCGCTGTGTTTGGCCCGCCACTCCGCGAGAGAGGCCAGCGTTCTTCGGAGCGGCGAGCGTAAGCCCGCCGTGATCGAGCGAAGCTCAGTCATAGCCCAGCCGATGTCGCAACCGACCGGCCAGTTCCGTCATCGGCACGACGGCGACATCCGGCGCGGGACCGTGCCCGATCAAAATCGGCCCCTGTTCCGGGGTCGCGGCCGGCAAACCGTGGCTGCCGCGAACGATCGCCGCATCCAACGGCACCACATCGAAGATCGTCCGAAAGCCGAGTTTTTTGCTCAGCAACTTCCGCAGCATTTTGACCATCGGGAAACGCAATTGCGGATCAAAAAACAATTCGCACGGATCGTAGCCCGGTTTGTGATGAATCGCCACGCTGCGGGCATAATCGGGAGCCAAGCGATCGTCGAGCCAGAAGGGGTAGGCAAACCAGGCGTGCGGTTCGCTCAGCAGAATCAATTCCCCTGCTCGGGGATGGTCCAGGTGCAGGCGTTGGCGTTCTTCACCAACGTATCCTTGGGCCACTCCCGGCAACGCTTGCAACAGTTCCCGCACCCGGGGCACGTCGGACGGATGCGGAATCATCACATGAGCCAATTGATGATCGACCACAGCAAAAGCCCGGCTGTTGAACAAGTCGAGTTGCTCGCCGAACGGCCCTTGGCGCACCGTCAACAGCCCGGCCGAACGCAACGCCCGATTCAGATAGACCGGCTGGGTGACATCGCAATGACCGTATTCGCTGACGACCCACACTTCCGCACCGAATTGGGCCGCAGTATCGAGCAGCGGTTCGCAGGCTTGGTCCAGTTCGAGTACCACGCGTTTCATGTCGCAACCGCTGGGGCCATAGCGTTGCGGGTCGTAATCCAGATGCGGCAGATACACCAACGTCAGGTCCGGCCTTTGTTCGCGCAGCACCCAAGCGGCACAGCGGGCGATCCATTCCGTGCAGGGAAGCCCTGCTTTCGGCCCCCAAAAGGTGTGAAACGGAAATGGTCCGAGAGTTTGTTCGAGTTGCTCGGTCAGTCCCGGGGGCGTGCCGGTGATGCCGAAGATTTTGTTCCCATCAATGCCGTAGTGCGGCTTGGGAGTGACACTGATAGCGACATCGGCCCCCTGATTGAACCACCAAAACAGCTTGGCACAGCGGAAATCTTTCCCCTGCCGCTGGGCTTGCCGTCGCAACGTCGCGTAGAATGGCTCCGCTTGCAGCAAGCGATTCGACTGCTGCCAGAAGCGTACTTCCATCGTATCGCGGAACAGCCAACCGTTGCCGACGATGCCGTGAACGTGGGGCAGTTCGCCAGTCAGAAGGGTCGCTTGAGCCGTGCATGTGACAGCCGGCAAAACGTCCCTCAGCGGACGCATCCACCCCCGTTGGGCCACTGCCGACAACCGCGGGGCCAACGGCAACAAGCGTGGCGTCAGTCCGACAGCATTCACCAACACGATCGGCGGCATAACCTCGGCAAACTCCTTGAACACCGGTAGTTGGGCAACGGAGCGTTGCTTGCACGAATCACATTTCCCAGCGTCCCTAGGCCAAAGTGCGTTGCTTCCACGAATCGCGTTTCCCAGCGATCCCAGCCTCCGGGCGTTGCTTCCACGGATCGTGTTTCCCGGGCGAAGGGGAGAAACCAACCGTCGCTCTACCTCGATTCGCGAAGCACGCGGAACGACTTCCAAAACTTCCGAGCCTGGGGGCCATGAACCCATTCTTTCGTGCCGATCACGGTGATCTGAAAGAGGCGATCATCGACGACGATCAACCGTGTCCGCAGGTTGCCATCGCGAGTTTCGATCTCGAACTCGCGAGCGGGGTAGTCGTCGTCGAACCGGAAGGCTTGGTTGGCGACGATTTTCCCTGAGGCGTTCTGAGCCACTTGCGGCGGAATCTCTTTCAGTAACATCACGGCCGCGTCTTCATCAGGAGGACCATCCAAACGGAGGTAGGACAATTGGAACACCCCCGCGGCCGTCTGCAAGCGGTAGGTCGTTTCCTGGCGTAGTTGGACGGTGCGCGTGCTTTTCTTCGGTTGGCCCGGCATCGCGATGGCAAAGCCTTCGTCCTGCGGTTGGAGGATAGGCCAAGACTCCGCGACAACCACTGTCGGCTCCACCAGTCCCCCCATCACGCCCAGCCAACATGCTATCAAGCCCAACTTCACGCCCAGCCAATGTGCCATCAAGCCCGACTCCCCTTCTAGGCAAGGCAGCGAAAACCACCGTGGAACCATGCTCGGAGAGCAAAATCATGGAAAAGGATAGGTGAGGTGCCCGCCGACGAACAGATACCGACGTGGGATGAGAAACATGCCCGTACCGCTAACTCCCACGGTTCGACCCGATGCCTCGCGTCGTCGGCTCCTGGGTTTAGAGCGGCGGACGCCAGTACGCGGGTGTTGCGGAAACCCGACGACGGATGAAAATCCACCCGACGACTCGCATCGTCGGCTCCAGGGTTTAGAGCCGCGACGCCAGTCCGCGGGTAGTGTCTCACCCTACGACTCGCGTCGTCGACTCCAGGCGAGTTGGCTTTTGCCGTCCTCGACCTACTTCTCTACCTTGAAGGACTCGAAAAATTTCTTGGCATCGTCTCCGCTGGTGATTTCTTTCTTGGCGACGATGGTGTTTTGATACAAGCGCGTACCAACGACATAAACGCGGGACCGATAAATTCCTAAGGGAATCTCGATCTCAAATTCCCGGCCTTTCAGTTTGCCGAAGGTGATTTCTTTATTGGACAGCACTTTGCCGTTGAGCGTTCTAGCCACATTTTCCGGAACACCGACGATTGCCTTGGCCGCGGCATCGAGGTCGCCATCGACGGGCAAATCATTATAGGCTAACAAGCACACCCCCATATTATCCGCGAATGGACTCAGGAACATGTACACTGTGGTGTTCGGCTGAACTTGTTTCTGGGAAGTGACTTTCCCCGGCATGAGAATGGAACATTTCGCGTCTTTGTTGCTGAAACGCTCCCATTTCACTTCTTCTTGAGCGCTTAACAGCGCCGGTAGACAGAACACGAAGCTCCAGGCCAACAGATGCGATTTCATCGGCACCCCGACACTTTCGCAGAGAGAAAGTCGCTAACGCGAGCGATCCACGAGATGGCAAGCGTTGGGCGAATTTAGTCAGTAATTTTGAACGACTCCAAGAATTTCTTGGTGTCGGCCCCGGCTACCAGATCTTTCTTGCCCAGCACCAGGAGTTGGTACATGCGATCGTTCGCCAAGTACAACCGGGCTTTCCCCTCGTAGGAAGGAAAACTCAGGCTGATCTCGCGTCCTGGATACTTGCCCAAGGTGAGGGTATTTTTCGCCAGAATCTTGCCTGTTGCTTGCGGGGTCGATAGGCTCTTGGCCATACGTTCGCAGGAGTTGTCGAGTTCGGTTTGTCGCTCAGCATCCGTGCGAGGCGGATCGATGATGGTGCTGATGGTCAGAAACATGGCGTATTGCTCGCCTTGTTGCCAAACGTAAATGCTGGCACGTTTCTTCTCGATGATCTCCGCTTCGAGTTTCTTGGGAGTATCCGGGAAGAGAATCGAGCAACGCCCTTCTTTCGGAGTGAAGGTCTTCCACTCTTGGGCGTGAACACTCAGTGTGAGGATCAGCCCGACGAAACTGGTCCAGATTGACCATTGCATGCCACAAGCCCTCGTAGCTATTTCCGCCATGAATGCCTTGAGCATACGCGAAGCGGAACGGGCCGGCAATCTTATCTTTTCGGTCGAGCAGATTTTCCGCGTGTTTTTCGCCCCTTGACGAGATTGTAGAGGTATCACCACGAAGACGCCGGCGTTTCGTTAGCGCGAATTTTCCGTAGAAAGGTACGCACACGTTGCCGCGCCAAACGCATTAGCTTTTCTCGCTTACGGAGCTGCTGTTTGAGTCGTTGCACGGCCGAGAGGAAACGGGTGGGTTCGCCATAGAGCACTGCCGCGGCTCCTCTAATTACTCCCACTGCCGACTGCTCCTCGAGAATCGAAGGCGTCGAGAGGGAGAAGTAAAGCAGTGGTTGAGGTAAGATGTAAGGTTTGCTATCTGTGGCTATAGCACTTTCTGGGGCCAACTGCAACAGCAACCGTTTGGAAAAATTTCCCCAGTTACCATTTCAGGGCATGAATCCGCTACAGAAGGGTTGCGACGGAAGGCACGGTGGTCTACTCTCTCTCCTATGTATGCGACCGTGACGAATTTTTTAGGGCGTTTGTGAGATCAATCATGTCCTCTCCGAATCCGGCGAATATCACCAGTGTCTTGAAAGAAACGCGGACGTTCCCGCCAAGCAAGGAGTTTGTCGATCAGGCGAACATCTCGGGGTTGGCCAAATACGAACTGCTGTGGAACCGTGGCAAAGATGATCCCGAAGGCTTCTGGGGCGATCTGTCCCGGTCGCTGACGTGGTTTCAACCGTGGACGAAAGTCCTCGTCTGGAACGAACCTCATGCCCAGTGGTTCGTCGGCGGGAAGCTCAACGCCTGCTACAACTGCGTCGATCGGCACGTTCTCGACGGGCATGGCAACAAAGCCGCGATCATCTGGGAAGGGGAACCCGGCGATACGCGGGTACTGCGTTATCAAGATCTGCACCGCGAAGTGTCGAAATTTGCGAACGTGTTGAAAGCCCAGGGGATTCAAGCCGGCGATCGTGTGACGATTTACATGCCGATGATCCCGGAAGCCGCGATTGCCATGCTGGCTTGTGCCCGCATTGGGGCGACGCATTCGGTAGTCTTCGGCGGTTTCTCGGCCGATGCGGTCGCGGATCGCAACAACGATGCCCAATCGAAAATGATCATCACCGCGGACGGAGGTTGGCGACGCGGCAAGATGGTGCCGCTGAAGCAAAACGTCGATGCCGCATTGGAGAAGTCGCCTTCCGTGCAAAAGTGCATCGTATTCAACCGTTGCAACGCGACAATTTCCATGAAGGAAGGGCGGGATCTGTGGTGGCACGAACTGATGGCCCACGCCTCGGCCGACTGTCCGGCGGAACCGTTGGATAGCGAGCATCCGTTGTTCGTGCTGTACACCAGCGGTTCGACCGGCAAACCTAAGGGCATCCTGCATACCACGGCCGGCTATCTGTTGGGCACTTCAATCACCCATAAGTGGATTTTCGACCTCAAAGATCACGACACTTATTGGTGTACGGCGGATGTCGGTTGGATCACAGGACACAGTTACATCGTGTACGGCCCGTTGTGCAACGGCGCTACCGTGGTCATGTACGAAGGGGCACCGAATCATCCGCGGGAGGATCGTTTCTGGGAAATCATCGAAAAATACCGGGTGACGATTTTCTACACCGCCCCGACAGCCATTCGTGCGTTCATCAAGTGGGGCGATCATTGGCCCAAATCGCACGATCTGTCGAGTCTTCGTCTGTTGGGCACCGTGGGAGAACCGATCAACCCGGAAGCATGGATTTGGTATCATGAGGTGATCGGCCAAGGGAAGTGCCCGATCGTCGATACCTGGTGGCAAACCGAAACCGGCATGATTATGCTCTCGCCTTTGCCCGGCGCAATCGCGACCAAGCCGGGATCGGCGACTAAACCTTTTCCGGGAATCGTCGCGGAAGTCGTGGACAAAGCCGGCAACCCCGTGGCAGCCAACCTGGGCGGGTTGTTGGTGATCCGCAAACCCTGGCCGTCGATGCTTCGCACCATCCTGAATGACGATGCACGCTACCAAGCCCAATATTGGAGCCAGATTCCGCACAGTTACTTTACCGCCGATGGCGCGCGTTGCGATGAAGAAGGCTATTTCTGGATCATGGGGCGGGTGGATGACGTACTGAATGTCAGTGGTCATCGACTTAGCACCATGGAGATCGAAAGCGCCTTGGTGCATCATCCCAAAGTCGCGGAAGCGGCCGTGGTCGGACGGCCTGACGAACTGAAAGGCGAGGCGATTGCCTGTTTTGTGACCTTAGTCAGTGGGGTTCAGCCTTCCGAGGAGTTGAAAAAGGAACTCAAAGAACACGTTGCCAAGGAGATCGGCGCGTTGGCACGTCCCGACGATATCCGCTTCACCGATGCGTTGCCGAAAACCCGTTCCGGCAAGATCATGCGTCGGCTACTCCGAGATGTCGCAGCCGGTCGGCAAACGACGCAAGACACCACGACCCTAGAGGATCTGACCGCACTGGCCAAACTCCGCGACGAGGAGTAATCCCTCAGCCGGCTCATGTCGTGGGGGACAGGAGCCGACGACGCCAGTCGTCGGGTGGTTTCTCGCGTCGTCGGGTGGCTGCGAACCACCCGCGGACTGGCGTCTGCGGCTCTTGAAACACAGGAGCCGACGACGCCAGTCGTCGGGTATTTTTTCAACCAGTCGTCGGGTGGTTTCCCACCCCGTCGTCGGGGGGTGTTTTCCCGATCTGGCGTCGCGGAGGTGCCCTGCTCAAAGTCGTCGGGATTTGTAAAATCGCCCTAGTCGGCAAGGTGCCTGCGAAAAACGAACTCCGTCGCAGGAGGGGCGACAACCGCCGGATTGAATGCGAGGACGGAGACGACGTAAGATAAGATGTCGATGCGATGGGGAGGCGAACGTATGTCGTTGAGCGAGAAGTTTCCCTTTGTGACCGCCCAAGCTCCGCTCGCGCCGTTGACGCACCTTCGCATCGGTGGGCCGGCCGAGTACCTGGCGCAACCGCAGACACGCGAAGAATTAGTCGCCCTGATCCGCGAATGCGCCGCACAACAACTGCGTCTGCGGGTATTAGGCGGAGGCTGCAATCTGCTGATCCGTGATGAAGGGGTCTCGGGGGTGGTTCTGCGTTTGAACGCTCCGGTGTTCACGGAAATTGCCGTCGATGGCCAAACTATCCGTGCTGGCAGCGGAACGCCGTTGTCGGCGTTGATCTCGACGGCGGCCCGGCACAATTTGGCCGGTATTGAAACCTTGGTCGGGATTCAAGGCACCCTGGGCGGGGCCATCCGATGCAATGCCGGCGATCGTACCGGCGAGATCGGCCAGTTGGTCCGCAAAGTGCAATTGATCGACGATCAAGGCCAGATTGTGCAGCGGGACCGCGACGAGTTGCAATTTTCCGAACATTCCAGCAACCTGGATGAAGGCATCTTGTTGGCGGCCGAGTTGGCTTTCGAGAGCGATTCGACGGAACGGATCGTCAAACGGATGCGTCGGTCGTGGATTCAGCGGAAAGCCACGATGCCGTTCAGTTTCCAGGCGGCCGTGCGGGTGTTTCGCAATCCGCGTGGACAAAACGCCCGTGAACTGTTGGAGAAAGCCCGTCTGGCGAAAACCCGCGTCGGTGGGGCCGAGGTCAGCGAACGGAACGAAAACTACATCGTCGCTCATCCTGGCACCTCGGCCCGGGACGTGTTGCGACTGATCGATCTGATGCACAGCCGAGTCAAAGAGCAATGCGGCGTAAGTCTCGAAAAAGAACTGCTCGTCTGGTGACTCCAGCAGCAGCTTGGGCAGTCCCACGTAGGCACGGTCCCCCGGTCGCGGTCGATCTTGCCATCGTCTGCGCTGTAGCGCTGGCGTGGGGGAGTCTATGGTTGGCCGGACAATGGGCCGAATCGGCCATCGCCGCGGATGCTCGTTTCCAACAGGCGTTCGCGGCCATCGACTGCACGCCTCCCCCGGGGCAAAGCCGGACGGATTTTTTGGACGATGTGCAATATCTGAGCTTGCTACCGGATCGAATCTCCCTGCTAGACCGCGAGTTGCGGCAGCGCCTTAGCCATGCGTTTGCTCTGCATCCCGATGTAGAAACGGTCGAGTCGATCACTATCGAAACTTCAGGACGAATCCAAGTCGAACTCCGCTATCGATCCAATGCCGGCACCACGCGAGTTC
>CALEEC010000381.1 GCA_937949245.1 uncultured Gemmataceae bacterium
CCACAGCCACAGTAGATGCGATAAGCAATCTTCGACAAAGACGAAATCACGCCGCTGGCCGCCGTCGGGATACGCCGGATCGGTCGAGCGAAACAGCCGAACCTCCCCCGACTCGCGGATCTGCCGATACGCTTGACAAACGACGCTGGCCATCCGCCCTTTGTGCCATTCCCGCGGACCATACACGTTGAAAAACTTCAGTCCCGCCCACCCCGGCGGGGCAGGGTAGCCATTTTCGATTTGGGCCAACACCCAGGCATCGAATTCATTTTTGCTACGACCGTACAAATTGAGCGGCTGCAATTCTTCGGGGGGAATTTGATCATCGAAACCCCGCGAACCATCGCCATAGGTCGCGGCACTGGAAGCATACAAAAACGGACAGCCCATTTCGCTACACCAATGCCACAACCGTTGGGAGTAAACGATATTGTTCTGTACCAGATAATCCCAGTTGGTTTCCGTGGTCGAACTGCAGGCTCCCAGATGGAACACCGCATTCAGGCGACGAATGGTGTGCCCCAAAGCCGTGAGGAAGCGATCGTGATCAAGAAAGTGAAAATGGCTCAGGCCGACCAGGTTCACTGACTTGACTGCCGTCAGAGGGTGATCGACCAATAGCAGATCATGCCCGTCAGCCGCTAGCCTATGGGCCAGATTGGAACCGATGAACCCGGCAGCTCCCGTGATGGCGATCATAATTTCTCCAGCGCGTAATCCGGCTGAGGAATGAATATGACGTCAAGCAGCCAACGGAAATGTACGATTCTCCTCGTTAGTGTGGAATTCTCAGGAAAATGCCGCAATCCAAGGGCCAGCACGGGGCACAGATGCGGCCGATGGTCGCTAGCTGAGCCGCACGACCGAGTCGCGGTCGGGCAAAGAGCCGACGACGCCAGTCGTCAGGGAGTTTCTCAGGAGCCGACGATGCAAGTCGTCGGGGGGTTCCGAACACCCGCGGACTGGCGTCCGCGGCTCCTATCGTCACGCAACAATCCTTGGAGCCGGCGACTGACGTCTGCCGGCTCGCCGGAAACTCCGGCGACTGACGTCTGCCGGCTCGCCTCGCGGGACGGACGGTTCAGGGGGCGTCTTTCAACGGTAGCACCCAGATGTTGCGGAACACCAGTGGATCGCCGTGATTTTGCAACTGGAACGGGCCGGGCGTCGGTTTTTCCACTTGCCCCCCAGGAGTGGCCCCTTTGAACTCGATGTTGTCGTGAATCACGACGCCGTTGTGCCGGATTGTGGCCCGTGCCGGCTTGATCTTTTTGCCCTCCGCGTCGAACTGTGCTGGGGTAAAGTCGATGTCATATGTCTGCCACGCCAACGGAGGATAGCACATGTTGGTCAGTGGAGCGTATTGTTGATAAATCCCGCCACATTCGTTGTTTTCGCCCTTCAACCCGAAGCTGTCCAAAATCTGCACTTCGTAGCGATCTTGCAGGTACAAGCCACTGTTGGATCGACCTTGACCGCGGGAATTGGGCATGTACGCCAAGCGGAACTCCATGTGGAAACGGCAGGCTCCGAAGGCTTCCTTCGACTTGACGCCCTCGGCCAGGAATTCACCATCGGACAATTTGCGGAGCTTGCCGCCGTTCCATTTGCTCACGTCTTCGGGACCGCCGAACAGCACCACGGCTCCTTCGGGAGGCTTCGCGCCGAGGGTCGGGCTTTTGCGTTCGACCTTGGTGAAGGTAATTTCCGAGGGAGTTTTGATCTTCAGTTGGCCCCCGGCAAATGCGCCTTCCATCCCGGAACCGCTGAATTTCACGACCTCGCCGTCGCGTTTGCCGGTCAGCTTTTGTTGCGTTTTGTTGTCCCACCCTTCGCCGGGCAAACCTCCGGTCAGCAGACGCAGATCAAACGAACCGTTGCCCAGGGCCACGATCTGCGCGCCGAGTTTCTTTTTTTCCAACTCGCCGATGTATTCTCCCTGGACCGCGAAATCGGCATCGACCTCTTTCGGATCGGCAATCGCGACGCGGGCCGGTTTGGCTTTGGGTTCGGGTTTCTTGGGCGGATCTTTCTTGTCTTGGCCCCAACTGGACAGCGCCAACGTCACCGTCAGCATCAGAGCGCCTACCAGGGCTTTCGTCGATAGTCGGCTCGGCATGATTTACCTCTAGGATGCGTTTCCACCTGAAAGTGAGATGGTTCCCGGAAACAGACTGTGCGTATCTTGGGGCGTCCTGACGCGGCTGTCAATGGGCCAACGGCTACTTCCTGCGCGGAGCCGAGGAATGCTTCTTGCGCCGAGGTCAATGGCGAATTCGAGCACTGGATCAGCGGGTGTTTGTACGCCGGGCGAAAGGATGCCTCTTGCACGGTGCCAACGGCCCATTCTCGCGCAGGACCAACGGTTCCTTCTTACACGGGAGCAACGACTTTCCCCGTGCTTGGCGTCACGGTTTTGCGGTTAAGGTTGCCCCCAGCGGGCCGCTTCTTGCGGACGATTCGTGGCTTGGTACAGTTCGGCCAACCAGTTGGCGGCATGTTTCAACCACAGCCGATCGGTCGCGGTCGTGGGGTTTTGGCTCGCCAAAGCGTGGTAGCCGCGGAGCAGTTCGGTTTCAGCATCGGCATAACGCTGCTGCCGGCACAGCAGTCGGCCCCAGCGCAAGTGCATGCGGGACGTTTGCCCTGCCTGGGGCTGACTCGCGTCGAGCTGACGGATCAACGGCGCAAGCCGGGCTTCGACCTCAGCAAATTGACCACACTGCGTCGCGAGGTCGGCCCACAAAGCGACGAATGCCTCGGTCGCTGGGGCCGACTCGGCGTGGACTTGGCAGCACAGCCGAAGGGCTTCGCGGGCTTGCCGTTCGGCCAAGGGCAATGCTCCAGCTTGGCAGTAGGCCTCGGCCAGTTCGCGTCTCAGGTCGGC
>CALEEC010000382.1 GCA_937949245.1 uncultured Gemmataceae bacterium
CGTCCTGTCTCGAAGACCGGTACAATGAACGGATGCCGCAGTTGCGCCGCGGCACGGGCTTCGCGCAAGAACCGTTCGACTCGCCGCGGATTATCGAGAATTTCCGGCCGAGGTAACTTCAACGCTACCTCGCGATCCAAATGCGGATCGTAGGCGCGGTAAACCATGCCAAACGAACCGCGACCGATTGCCCCGCGGATCTGAAAACGGCCCAATTCGCGGACATTGTCTTCCTCCCGTTGCCGACCATGACGCAACACGCCAGATGCCGTCGTTGATGCCGTCGAGAAATTCGCCCGAGACTCCGGCAAGCGTGGGCTGTTCGGTTGCTGCTCTGCTAGGACCACAGAGGACGTTGGCACCACGATCCAACCGCCACACGCGGGGCATTTGCCCCGTCGTCCGATGGCATCTTCGGGCACCGTGAACGTGGCTCCGCACCCCGCGTTCGGGCAGGTGACTTTGATCGGCATAGAGGGATTACCTTCTGCTGGTCTGCCGAGATAGTGACAGTAACAGCGACCCAGCAAGCGATCGACTTCGGAAAGAAGACTCCTATCAACAGCATATTGTAACCGATAGTCCGCAAATTCCTAGCGACCACGCCGGCAAGGCGGTCCAGCGATCAAGCCTCGCTCAAGCCGTCGAGGCAACCGACGCATCCTGCGGTGGAACAGCCGGTGCCTCGGTCGAAGAGGGCGGAATCAGATAACGAATCAACGCACCAAAGCTCAACCCCTGCACCATGATTGAGAACACCACGATCACATAGGTCATGGCCAAGATCAGATCGCGTTCGGGGATCGGCGTACCATCGGCATGTTTCGTGGGAATCGATAGCGCCAAGGCGACCGAGATCCCCCCTCGCAGTCCGCCCCAGGTCAGAATCGGCAACGCCCGCGGATGAATGCTCTCATAACGGCGTACCACTTGTAGCGGCCCCGCCACGGCCAACCAACGTGCCAGCAGCACGAACGGCACCAAAGCCAGCCCGGCCAGCAGGTATTGTTGCGTCAGCGTGAGAATCAGCACTTCCAGGCCGATGAGTACGAACAGAATGGCGTTGAGGATTTCGTCGATCAGTTCCCAGAAGGTATCGAGGTGTTCGATGGTCGTTTCGGACATCGCGAAGGTTCGGCCATGATTGCCGATTAACAGTCCTGCGACGACCATGGCAATCGGGCCGGATAGGTGCAAGGCCAACGCCAGAGCATACCCCCCAGCCGCGACGGCCAACGAGAGCAAAATTTCGACTTGGTAGTTGTCCACCGTCTTGAGCATGCGATAACCTAAGTAGCCGATGCCAAAGCCGAACACCGCTCCGCCCACGGCCTCTTGCACAAACAGTTCGGACAGATGGAGCAGATCGAGCGGTTGCTGGCCGACGGTGATTTCATACAGGCCGAGAAACACGACCACAGCGGTGCCATCGTTGAAAAGCGACTCGCCAGCGATCTTGGTTTCGAGATCTTTCGGAGCCTGGGCTTGCTTGAGAATGCCCAGCACGGCGATCGGATCGGTCGGCGAGATCAACGCGCCGAACAGTAAGCAGTACACAAAACGAATCTCGATTCCTAGAATCCATTGCATCAACCCATAGGCGAATACCCCAATAAGGAGAGTCGACAACACGACGCCGACCGATGCCAACGAAGCAATGGTACGCCAATGCTTGGACAAAGCCCCCAAATTGATGTGCAAGGCCCCGGCAAACAGCAGAAAACCGAGCATCCCGTTCATGACGGCTTCGTTAAAATCGATGCGTTCCATCATGTGCGCGGTGCGTTGTTCGATGCTTGGGAAAATCAGACCAATCAGGGTAAACGTCAACGAACAGGCCAATGCCAGGGTCATCAGGCCGATCGTCGGCGGTAACTTCAACCAACGGAGATTGACGTAGCTCAACACCGCGGCCAGGGTAATGAGGAAACTGACCAACTCAAAGAGTGTCATTTCTTGAGACTCCGTTCAGTATCCAGGATCGAGTCAGGAACGTCGGTTCCCCAAACTGCTAGCAGTCGAGGAACCGTGAAATCCTATGAGAATGTCCCGCCTCAGGGCAGACAATTTCTCGCACACGGATACGGATGCGTTTCTGAGGTATTCCGGCTATCAACGACGTCCGCGGTGTTCCTCGTACTGAGTTGGAAGATCAGTGGCCCAAGCCGGAGAATTTTTGAGAAGAGCGGGATATTTTTCCCAAACAACTCGTTCTAGTCTATGAACGAGGCAATTTCCGACATCTTGAAAGGATGGCTTATGTCCTCGTCCCACGCATCGGATGACTGGATCTTGGAGGCACAAAGCAGAGTACGGAATTCCGTGATCCGACGTCTGCGCAATTTCCAACCGAGTCACTCGCAGAAAATAGACGAGAACTTGGTCGATGATATTGTTCAAGACGCGCTTTGTCGCGCCTTGGAGAATACCCAGCATCTTCCTAGCGAAGAGCGAATTCGATGGTGGACCATCCGTGCCGCGATCAATTTGGTGGTGGACCACCACCGGCAACAACAGATCGCGAAGCGACACAACCGAGATGCTATGCTTCGCAGCCAACGGCTGCAAAGCAACCCGTCCAACCACCTTCTCCTCGATTGGCTACGTCGAGAAGGTTTGCGTAGCCTCGAACCATATTGGCGCATGATGTTTCGTTTGCGGTTTGAGGAGGATTGGACCATTGGCGAATTGGCGGAACTTGATGCGATACTACAGCTATCGACTGAGACGCTATCTGCTTCGGCGAGAATGCAGCGGTTCCGTCGGCGTTTTTTGCAAGAAATGGATCGTCTTGAAGAGATCATTGCGAATAAGAAAGATGAATTCGAGTCATGTGCCGAAATTTTCCTAACCTATCAAGAATCGTTTTACATTCAGAGATACGAAAGAGAGGACGAGGCATGAATCCCGTTCAAGAAATTAACTCAAAATGGCATCGGTTATTCGATGCTTTACGATCAGCTTACGAAAATAACCAAACGGCTTGGGACAACACCTTGAACACCTTAGCCATGCAGTACTTGCGTCGGTTACTAGTTGATGTCCCACTAAGGCGGTCACACATCGAAGTATTGCTGAGTTGGCGGAAGGCTTTCGGGCCGCGATCGTTGGCCAAGCGGGCGTTACCTTCGGAACAGTTTGAGCAACTCGTGGAACAAGGGCCGGAAGGGGCCAATCTCAAGCCTCAGCAGTTGGCACAATTGCTGCTGCATCCGGTGGATCTCGATTGGCTTGCAGAAACAATTGATGAGCGGTTGCCGGATGTCTGGCTCGATGAATACAGCCAACCCATCGAGGACCTGGTGCCCGAATCGGTCTTCGAGCATTATCGTATAGGGCCGCCGATCTTGCCAGCAGAACGCTCGTGGGCCGAAACGTCTTCGGGCTTATCTTCCAGTGTGGTGCCGGCTTACGTTCCCAGCGCCCCGGCGGCCAGTGGACAGACCCAGTACCCGGCACCGCGTCTACTACGTTGGCTTAGCCCCAATCAGCAAGAGCAAGCGGTCCTCAACCTCACAGGTGTCGAAAAATATCCCGACGATCGTACCGTGACGTTGAAGTTTCTCGCCAACGACGAACCTTCGACGCAACTGGCGCATCAACCTGTCAAGTTGGGCGGAATCGAAGCAACCATCGATGCCCAGGGGCAAGCGGTCTTCCTGCTAGGGGAACTGCGAAAGTTGCCTGGCCCGATGCTCGAATTGCAAGTCGGCACCTCTGGGCAAATCTGGACGCCGATGCAGAAAACCCAGGCAGAGCAATAAGTTATCGATGCGGAAAATATTCGTTTCTGGAGCAAGAAACTCTATGAGACTTGATGTGTTTGACGCGATCGAATTATTCGGCGGTTATTGTCGTTGGTGGCTTCAAGAGGAAATACTTGCGCGTCATCTGCGTCAGGAACTGCAAGAACTTCCTGCTCCGACTTTGGCGGATCTACCTACCAGGCCGGGCGGATGTTGGATCGTGATGGTCAACCCGGCGCAATCGGACTATCCCTATCTGCGGCCAGTGTTTTTGGTGCCGTTGGTTTGGCAGAGAGGGGGGCAACAACAAGAATCCCGTCTGCCATCGTCCCTTCGTCAACTCGCTGAGCGGATCCGGCAGGAAACGAGGCTCACCGGTTGGCAACTCGGCTTCCCAGACAACCAGGAATTTCAGAACACCGATCTTCGTAAGTTGGACGATTGGACGTGGGATTCCGGCTGGGCGGCGCTCACGGCAGGGTTGCTCTTGGCCGATGCAGGTATCCGGCCTAAGCCACAAGTTTGGGCATCGGCGGTCCTCGATTCACAGGGACACTTGAAACCCATTAGCAATCCTCGGGAAAAAATCGCTTACGCCCAGGAACTCGGTGCAACGCATTTTTTCCTACCAGACACGCAACTCAGCACCGTGCAACGAGATCTGCCCGGTGGTCGTATTAGTCTCGCGTCCATCGACAAACGAACGGAGACGGATAAACCCGCAAGTATTCTGAAAAGCTACCTGCAAGAATTGCGCTTCAAGCCGTCACCCACCGATTCTTTCGAGGAACGCCGTCAATTCTACATGCAACCATTTCAATGGAACGGCGAAGATCGTATTGAGTACTATCGCTCGCACTTGCTGAACGATGTCGCCCAGCGTGTGCGTGATTTGCTGCCGCCGGAACTTCAGAAAGGACCAACCCAGTTGGTCAGCATTGTCAGTGGCAGCCCGGAGTTGGTTTGGTTGACGGCCAAAGCAATCCAGGCGACGCAGTGTTTGTTGTTGTGTACCGAGTTACCTAAAGCCCCAGACGCCATTCGCTGTGGTTTTGATGATCCGTCCACCGTCGAATTTGCGAAATTTCCTGAAGATCCTGACGAAGAAATGATTCGGGAAATGGCACGGTTGCTGAATAAGTTTGTTCAGCAAGGTCCGCAGGTGTCGTTGGTGATCGATACCACGCCGGGACAGAAACGGATGTCTTGGGCACTGCAGCACATTGCTCGGGAACGCTTTCCCGAGACATTTTTGATCAACATTACCAGTCAATCGGAACGCAAAGATGGGCGCAATCAACCCATTCCGGGGACGGAACGCCCCTTGTGTTGGCAGGGCAAATCGTGGCCATTTGAAAATATCAGCCTATCCTCGAATCTGTGAGAGATCGTCATGCTGCAACCCATCGCCTTGTGCACCGTAGGCACTAGCTTGTTTTACCCCAACTTGAGTAGTCTGAAAGACAAAATCAACGATCCGAATCTTTCACCGGTGCAACGAGAGCTTGGCCAAGCCTTCCGCGATGCTGATTGGCGACGCGTCGCGCAAGCCTTGGCCCAACTGCCGAACACCGACCGTACCTGCGGTGCGGAGATCAATTCGGTCGCGGCCCTTGTCCAACAGAAACTCGTGACTAGCAATTGTGGCATCTATCTTTTCCACTCCGCTACTTCCGATGGCCGCAGCATCGGTGAGATTCTGCGGCACTACTTCGAGTTGCGCCAGCACGTTCCGGTATGCACCATCGAAGTGGCCGACTTGACCGACACCAACCCGATGTTGTTCCGTAACCGGGGACTGCGGAATCTCGCATCGGAAATGTGCAAGGTGTTACGCGAATACACTCCGGGAGCCTGCCTGATCAACGCGACCGGCGGTTACAAGGCGCAAATTGCCGTTGCGGTGTTGTTAGGTCAAGCCATGGAGATACCAGTCTGTTACATGCACGAGCGCTTTTCCGAGATCATCACTTTCCCCCCACTGCCGGTGGCTTTGGATCTCGAAACTTGGATGAGTGCTAGCCCAGTGTTGTATCAACTGGAAGCCCCCGGAGCACAACTCCGTTTCGACGAAGTACGCGACGATTGGCAGCCGAAGTTCGATGCCTTGGTCAATCGCGAACCAATCGACGGTGTCGAATATCTCGCCTTGTCGCCGACCGGACAGATTTTCCACGAATCGTTTCGTCAGCGGTTCCGCAAGCAAGTGGATGCGTTGCTTCCTCCGGCAGCCAAAGAAAAGAAGGAGCCGCGGCTGGAAAAAGCGGGTTGGCTCAGCAAATATCCGCAGATTGAAGCCTGGATGCGTCGCGTGACTCAAGAGGTCGGCCCAGTGGTGCAGTGCGTGTCGTTCTATTACAACCCCGATCTGTCCGAGCCGATCCGTTTCCGCATCGGCTCGCATGGCCTGGAAGGCATCTTTTCTACCTCGGGGGTGACGGTCAAATTCCGCATCGAACACACCGGCAAGACCCCGCAACAGGAGCAAGCGTTGCTGGCCTATCTCAACGATTGGCTCCAATAGCAGCAGTAAAACTCTGCAAGACAACCACTCCTGGTTCCACGAATCCGTCCATGCAACCGGGGACCATCGATGAACGGTGAAACCGAACAGCGATGATCCCTCTAGCTGAATTCGAGCGTGGCCATCGCTCGCTTAGCGTTTCGAGTCTTGGTTGTCTCAGCGTTTCGAGTCGTTGGCTTTCGCGGCCAATTGCTCGAAAGTTGCGTTGTTGATGCGATACTTCCGCCAGTCGCGGTAGTCGAAGTGCCACCATTCTGGATCGTAGATCTGGAAGCCTTCCGCTTCCATCAGGGTACGCAACAAATCGCGGTGCCAGCGTTGCCGTGCCGTCCCCCCCGGATACAGCACAAACGCCCGATCGGAAAATTCGTCATACCCGCTGACCATCGGCACTTCTTGGCCGGTCTTCAGGTCGTACAGCGTCACATCGACGGCGCAACCGCGATTGTGCCGTGAACCTTGAGCCGGGTCCGCGACGAAATGGCGGTACTTCGGCTCGGTCGCTTCCCAGAACATTTTGGTCACATGCCAAGGCCGATAGGCATCGAATATCAGCAGACCGTAGCCCAGAGGTTTCAGCTTCTGTTGCACCCGCTGCAAAGCTTCGGCCGCGGGCTTTTGCAAGTACGCGTGCGCCGAGGGGTAGAACGGCACGCCCAAGAAGTTGTTGTCGGTCGCGTAACGCAGATCGAACTTCAGGTCCGGCACCACTTTGGCCAAATCGACGAATTCATCGTCGCGGAACTCGCCTTTCTCGGCCGGGGGCATCGCGGCCAAGGCTTCTCGACGGATTTGCTCCAACGGCCGCTGCGGACGAATGCGGAAGGTCGAACCGGATTCCCCCTCGAGGGGGCGTCGTACAAAGCGCACGCTCGCGGCTTCGACTTCGGTGGCACGCCCTTGGGCATCGCGGCGAAAGATCAGCTTTTCATCGTGGTACAGGCCAAAATCGGGAAAAGCGAACACATCGGGTGATTCCTGCTTGAGCGGATACAGGAAAAACCACTCGATCAACGCCCACAGTTGGCCTTCGCGTTCGAGAATGTACAAGACGTTATGATCCCAGCCGTATTCGCCGATCAGCCCGCGGAAGGCTTCCGGGGGGTCCGGCGGAGCCGACACGACGGACTCTTTGCGAAAGGCTTCCTCGGCCAGCCATAAGGTGGTGCCGTCGACGCCCAAACGCAGGCCGAAGCCCAAGACATCGTCGGCGACCAGTTGCTGGCCCAGTTTGCGCAATTCCAGACGGAAGCCTCCGCGTCCTGGCCACAGCCAGAGGTGCTTATCCAGCGCTTCCAGGTCGAAATACTTGGCACCGCAGCGGTAACGCCCGGCCAAGCGCCGCGCTTCTTCCGCGGTCAGCGGTGTCGTCCGTTCGATGGTCGGCAACCGTTTCCGATCTTGGACGGCCAGCAGATGATCGAGGCAGACATTGGCAATCCGCGTTACCACTGGATTGGCCACATCGCGCGAAGCGATCACGACGACGCCGAGTTTCCGGCTGGGCAGCAGGGCGAACTCGGTGGCAAAGCCGTAGATCGCTCCGCCGTGCCCGACCCGTTTCAGACCATTGAATTCGCCGATGCTGAAGCCAATGCCGAAGCCCGATTTGGTCCCCGGGGGGGCGAACTGAGGCGTAAACATTTCCCGCAGAGTTTCCGGCTTCACCAAGCGCCCCGAAGCCAGCTGGCCTTCGCGAAACAGCACTTTGGCAAACGTCGCCAGGTCGTGGACGGTCGAATACATGCATCCTGCCGGGGCCATCCCCAGTTCAAACGTCGGGGCGGGAAATTCGCGGCCGTGATAGCTCCACATGACCGCTTTGGCCAGGTTTTTAACGAGTTCCGGCCGTGGTTCAAAGTCCGATGACTTCATCCCCAACGGCTGCAAGATCGCTTGACGCACATACGCGGCGAACGGCTGTTGTTGTGTCTTTTCCAGGGTATAACCGACCGTGGCTATCGCCGCGTTGGAGTATTTGATTTTCGTTTCGGGGGGCAGCACCAGTGGGATGCCGTTGAGGCTTTCGACCATTTTGGCTAACGGCGGATTCGTCGGATCGAAATAACTGCCGACGGGAGGTTCTCGAATCAGTCCCGATTGATGGGCCATCATCTGCCGCAGGGTGATGGCTTTGCCCGAGGTATTTTTCGGTCGAAAGTCGGGGAGATACTTTTGGATCGGCGCGTCGATGTCCAGTTGGCCCCGCTCGACCAATTGCATGATGGCCAGGTCGGTGAACAATTTCGACACTGAACCGACCCGATAGACCGTCTCGGCTGTCGCCGGGATCTGCGCTTGCGGATCTTGATAACCGAAGCCTTTGGCCCAGATGGTTTGTTGATCGTCGATCAAAGCGATGGACAACGCCGGCAAGCGATGCTGCCGAACCTGCTGGGCGATGAAGGTATCCAACGCCTTCACGGCCGATGCGTAAGCCTCGGGGGGATCGATCTGCGGTTGCGCCCCTGCAGAAGAGGTGACCAACCACAGCACCCAACAGATGAACCAATCACGATATCTCATGAAAGGATCTCCACGACAGGAAAGAGGATAGGCACGAAGATTCAGTGTATGGCGCGATGACGGCTCAGGACATCGGTACAATCCGTTTCCGCCGTAACGCTGCACCGGACCGCCGCGATGGATTGCTGCGTCCCCGATGGATCGCAAGTCGCCGATCCTTTGGGGCTAAGCGTCTGTGATCCATCAGGGCGTCCGCGATCGATCGAGCGAGCGGTCCAGCGGCACGGGCGGCGCCGATCGCAACGAAGCCCATGCTGGGGAAATGCGAAAAATCTTGCCAATCGCCGTTGCCAGAATCGCACTTCGGATCTAAGATCGCTTCAAGTCGGCATTGCTCCGTTGGCGCATCCGACTGAATATCTTATCCAGAGTGGCTGAGGGAATGGGCCCGATGACGCCACAGCAACCGGCCCAAGGGCCGACGAATTGCCCGCCTACCTTGCGGCTCGTCGCTTGGGTGCTGGTGCTAACTCCCCCCCGGACGAAATTGCTTCGTCACCGGGAGAGATAAGATCGTGTGCGTAATCACACCTTCTATCTGCGGCTCTCCGCGGTCCCGCGAGAGGGCAACCCCTGGAAGATATTCCCGCGCCGGAACGCTGCGAAAGGGTTTCGCCGTTCACAGATGAATTCCCTGAGAAATTCCGCGTGTGGAGGTTCTTCGTGCCTGCCATCGATTTCGCGACCGGGTTGAAGTGCAAAGTCTGCGGCAAACTTTATGCGAAACAGCCGCTCAATTTCTGCACCGACGACTTTGGCCCCTTGGAAGTCGTGTACGACTACGAGGCGATCGCTGCCCATATCAGTCGGGCCAAAATTGAAATGCGGCCGTTCAACATGTGGCGCTATCGCGAACTGCTGCCTCTGGACGGCGAACCGACGGTCGGCCCTCAGGTCGGTGGCACGCCGTTGATCAAAGCCGATCGCTTGGCCGACGCCCTTGGGGTGGAACGCCTGTGGATCAAAAACGATGCAGTGAACTTCCCCACGCTGTCGTTTAAGGATCGCGTTGTCTCGGTGGCCTTGAGCAAAGCCCGAGAGTTCGGTTTCCGCACCGTGGGTTGCGCTTCAACGGGCAATCTGGCCAATAGTGTCGCAGCCAACGCGGCCAGTTCGGGATTGGAAGCCTACATCTTCGTCCCCCATACCCTGGAACGAGCCAAAATTCTCGGCACCAGCATTTATGGTCCCAAACTCATCTTGGTCGAGGGCACCTATGACCAAGTCAATCGCCTCTGCTCGCAAGTGGCCCTAAAGTATGGCTGGGGGATGGTCAACGTCAATCTCCGGCCGTTTTATGCCGAAGGATCGAAGACGGTCGGTTTCGAGATTGCCGAGCAACTCGGTTGGCGGACCCCGAGTCACGTCGTTTCGCCGATGGCCGGCGGCAGTCTGATCGGCAAGATTCACAAAGCCTTCCACGAGTTGGAACAAGTGGGGCTGATCGCACCGGGTTCATCGGCCAAGGTGAAGATGTACGGAGCGCAAGCGACCGGTTGCAATCCGATCACCGACGCGGTCAAGACCGGCCGGGAACGGCACAAACCGGTCAAAACGCCGAACACGATCTGCAAATCGCTGGCGATCGGTGATCCGGCCGATGGCTACTTCGCGGCCAAGCTCATCCGCGATACCGGCGGCTGGGCCGAAGATGTCAGCGATCCCGAAATTGTCGAATGCATGCAACTGTTGGCCCGTACCGAAGGCATCTTCGCCGAAACGGCGGGCGGGGTGACCGTCGCGGTGACACGCAAGCTGATCGAACAAGGCCGCATCCCACGCGATGAAGAAATCGTCTTGGTCATCACTGGCAACGGTTTGAAGACACAAGACGCCATCGCGGATTCGGTCGAACAACCGGTCACGATTAAGCCGTCGATGGATGCTTTCGAGTCGATCTTGGCCGAGCCAGCGCCGGCGTTGGCTTAAGCGAATGAAGTGCCCCCAGAGAGTTTCCCCCTTTTCAGTCTGAATCGAGCCATCGAATGCCGACGAAAATTGAAATTCCGACTCCGATGCGCGACCAAACCGACGGCAAAGGTGTGGTCGAAGTCACCGCAACGACTGTGCGCGATGCGTTGGCCGAGCTAGTTCGGCTGCATCCGGGCATCGAAAGCAAGCTGTTCGACCAAGGGAAGTTGCGGCCCTATATCAACGTCTTCGTCAACGATGAAGACATCCGCTACCTCGACGAGTTAGGCACCGCGGTCAAAGAAGGCGATCTGATCGCGTTAATTCCCGCAGTCGCCGGAGGTTAAAAAATATGGCCGGCACACCCGAGGACATGGTGCCGGAAGGGGCGGCCGTCTTTCCCGAGATCCCCGAAGAACTCGGCGTGCATCCGCTGTTGTTGGCGGTGCTGCACGCCTTCGTTTTCTTGGAAGGCTCGGACGATACCATCGTCAACGGCCCTGCGGCCCTCGAGGCGATGGAATACATGGCGAGCTATCTGCAACGCCTTCGCGGCAAAGAACTGCAACGAGTCCGAGAGGATCTCGAAGTACTGCAAGCGTTCGCCAAGGAGGAACGCTGGGATCGCGAACAGATTCAATTTCTCAAGAACTTTCTGACCGATACTGGTGTCGGTGTCGAGGCACCCGAAGCATGAACTCGCACCGCATCCATGCCGTCACGATAGGCCCGAGCTCCCATGCCGCCAGCCAC
>CALEEC010000383.1 GCA_937949245.1 uncultured Gemmataceae bacterium
TCGCCCCGTCACACTGCCGAGGTTGAGCAAACGCACTGTCCCTGCTCCCAGGGTCTGCTGCCGAAAACTGTCGCCGTATGCCCCCAGGTAGTGAGCCGTGATCGGCGCGGTGACCAAAACGCAAAACGGCACAGCGCGGGCGTGCACCAAGGCGATCAGGGTGCCGATCATCCAGATGATGGCATAACTCCAGCGCAGTTGCTGATAGCTGAATGCCAACGTCAAGATGCTCACGCCTAGCAGGATGAAGAAGGCCAGATTGTTCAGCGGATTGGTAAAGCGATTGCCACTGTCGGCCGACTGTTCGAGCGGTGTCGCGAACAGGGGGCGAAATTCCGGGTCGGTCCGCAAGACGCGGATGACTTCGCTATCGACCAGTTCGGTCGGCAATTGCCAGACGCGAAGATGGTTCGGTGTCAGACAGCAAGCCAGCAGAGACAATCCCAAGGTGTATGCCCAAACTTTGCCATCAGAACCACGGGTCGGCTCGAAATCGGGTTGCACTTTGGCCTGTAAGCGTTCGCCCAAAGCGAAGCCGGCCACGAGAATCGGGGCCAGGAAGAACCATTGATCGCAGCACGCCCACAGCCACGACACCCCAGCCACGCCGATGGGCAAACGCCACGATCCAGCCCGGGCCGGCACACGCATCAGCAGCACCAGCAACGCCGACAGGCACAACATCGACGCGAGCATCGGTTGCAGCAACAGCCGAGGTGCCGACGCGATCAACGCCAAGCCGATCAAGACGATCCACGGCCAGCGATTTTCTCCCGCTCGCCGTGTCGTTAGCAGCAGGCCGACAATGACCGTAACCACCAACGCCTTGAGTACTACCGCAAGTTTCGGTCCTAGATTTTCGACCAACAGATAGACCACCACATCGTACAACCAAGCATGATTGACCCAGGTTCGCCCGGTGCCGGTGTAACTGAACGGATCTTGGCCGAATGCCGCCCACCCTTGATGGACGATGAACCGCCCCGCAGCTAAGTGCTGCCAAAAATCCGAGTTACGCACCGCGAACGATGCCAGCAGAAACGCCAGGACCAATAGTCCCAAGGCCAGCACGCCGTCGATCAATGCCAAGCCCGCCGGCGAACGGTCGGCCAACAACGGTACTTTCGCCGATCGAGCTGTGGTCGCGGTCGGGTCCAGTGGTGGATCGGTGGCAGAGACGACCGGTGCCGGTCCGGCTGTCGGCGTTACTGCCTCCTCGGTGGGAGTGGATGCCGCCGTCGGCGTGGCTCCCCCTTCCGCAGGAACCGACGATGCTACTGTGGTCGATGTTGTCGCCGATGCATTCTCCGGCGGTGACGATGTAACCGCCGAGGCCGACGCAGATTCGGGTGTCCCCGTCGAAGCCGACGGCAGTTCGGACTTCGCGGTCGAAGCCGATACCAGTTCAGACTTTGCGGTCGAAGCCGACGATGGTTCGGGCGGTGTCGAAGAGGTGGGATTCGACGAAGGTTTGCCAGACAGTTTCTTCTTGGCCATGATTCGGATCATCCTTCGACCGTGTGCCCAACAACAAAGGACTGGCGAAATCGAGCGAATCGTCGCAGGAATGGGATGGATGCAACGCGGAACCGACCCTTCTTCCTGCGTTTTGGGGCGAAATCGTAGCGAGCCATTGAAGGAATACGTTAGCAAAAGTTGCGGCACGGGCAATGGCGCTGACACTTTCCCCGACGAACGCACGAGCTTTCGCATGCGAACCTCCAACGGCTCGCCTGGCGAACAACTCCGTCGAATCCCATTGACGACTCGCCATCCTTCGGGGCGTCAAGAGCCGACGACGCCAGTCGTCGGGTGGTTTCAACACCTCCATCGACTCCCGTTGACGGCTCGCCGCGACTTGGCCTTGGCAGATCGATCGACAGACACTATGAGGCTATCGGAATCGAGAATCCGAGGAGATGCCATGCGCCAAGTTAGCGTGGGGAGCCTGTTGTTGCTGTGTGTCGGTTGCAGCAACGCACCGATTGCCGGGTTGCTCGATTGGGCGTTTCCCTCGAAACGGCCGGCCAATGCGATGGGGCCTTACGGCACCACACCACCCGCCGTGGTCGCTCCGCCGATGGCTCTGCCGGTAGATCCGTTGATCGGCAGTCCTGGTACAGCGATGCCGACACAGCCGATGCCAACGAATCCCGCGACGCCGCCGAATCCTGGGACGCTGCCGAATCCTGATCCGGTGCCCTTCACGCCGACTACGGAACCGTCGCGGGCCGCCCCAGTGACACTGGCTCGCCCCGTCCCTGTCCCCGTGACCAACGAGGCTCCCGTTCCCCGACCTTGACTCGGCGAGTCTATCTGCGGACTTCACGGCAGAAGCCGACTGGTACGGGGAAGACCGCCAGGGGTGATCGGCTTGATGGGGCGATCGTTCACGCCCCCGCCAGAGCTTTCAGGTAGGCTTGCATGAAAGCGGGGAGATCGTCCGGCTTTCGGCTGGTAATCAGGTTGCCATCGACGACGACATCCGCATCGACGTAAGTCGCGCCGGCGTTGCTCACGTCATCTTTGATGGCAAAGAAGCACGTCGCTTTTTTCCCCCGCAGCAACGGCGTCGAGCAGAGTACCCACGGGCCGTGACAGATCGCGGCCACTGGTTTGCCTTGTTCTGCCAAAGTGCGTACCAGCCGCAAAATCGCTTCATGCCGCCGCAGGTAATCGGGAGCGAATCCCCCGGGGATGACGATGCCATCGAAGTCGGCAGCGCTGACCTGATCGGCCGCTTTGTCCGACTTGGCCGGGTAGCCGAGCTTGCTAGCGTAACTTTTGCCCGCCTCGGGACCGACCAGCGTCACCGAACAGCCAGCCTCGCGCAAGCGATAGACCGGATACCATACTTCCATTTCCTGATACTGCTGTTCGACTAGCACCGCTACTCGTTTGCCGCGAACGTCCATCGCTCATCCTCCGTCAGCAAGGTAGGTCTCTTGAAATATGGCATAGCGAAGCAGAAGGTGATCCGCCACCTAGCAAGGCAAAACTTCAGGGATCGTTTTCATTCATTCAGAAAAGCGACCGCCAATTGGCAGACTTCGGCAGAGTAACCGACCCGCAGCAGGTGTTCGGTGATTCGCTGCCGCAGTCGCGAACGCTGCTGGGCGTCCAATGGCCCCAGTTGAGCCAACGCCGACAGCAGTCGCTCGTTGCTGGCATCGATCTGCTGGCGCATTCGCTCCAACGTCGTTGCGTAGACATATGGCCCTTCGGCATTTTGCCGAAAGCGCTCGAACCATTCCCGCTGGACCTGTTTGCTCGCTGCGATCTGATCGCGGAAGACCGCCTGGACCCAGGCCACGTCGAGGTTCTTTTCGCGGGCACGCTGAGCGATGCGTTGCAGCATTTCCGCTTCGCGGTCGGGATCGTCAATAGGTTGCCGATGCGTCCACTTCCACTGCGCGACCTCGGCCATGTGGTGCAAACGCTCGTGGATGGCAACGATCAGCGACTCGAACGCCTCCTCGTCGCGGGAAGCCTGCACCGACGTTGCCGGGGGAACCGGCACATTGCACCCCCCGCCCCCGCCCAGCAGCAAGATGCCGCAGATCCAGAGTCGGAACACAAGGCACCTCGGATGCCAGCATAAGCCTAGTCGGAACATAAGGCACCTCAGATACGTCGAAATTGCTTCTCGAGTTCCTGACGCCGGAACAACAGCGAAGTCGGCCGACCATGCGGGCAATGATGCGAATGCTCGGCTAGATCCCGCAGAGCCATCAGATAATCGATTTCTTCGGCGGTCAATCGATCACCAGCCTTCACCGCAGCCTTGCACGCCATCGTTGCCAACAGATCATGCAGCAGTTGTTCCCGGCTCGGGGGAACCTCTCGATTACTCAACTGATCGACCACAGCCAGCAAAATTGCGGTCGGGGCCATACGTCCCAGCAAAGCCGGATAGCTCGACAACAGCACGGTCGAACCGCCGAACTCTTCGACTTCAAGCCCCAGTTGGGCTAGTTCGGCCCGATGGTCCAGCACCGCCCGGGCTTGTTCCGGCAACAGATCGACCAGTTCGGGAATCAGCAACCGTTGTACCTCCAATTGGCCACTGCGAACTCGCCGTTGCAATTGCTCGAACAAGATGCGTTCGTGCAACGCATGCTGATCGATGACGAGCATCCCTTCGGGCGTTTCGACCACCAGGTAAGCATCGTGCACCTGCATCGCTTTGGTCGTCGCGGGCCAGTTCCGCGGTGGACTCGATTCCGCAGCGGTAGTCGATCGGATCGCAGGTGCTGCGGTCGATCCGCTGGTAGATGCAGCCGTCGATCGGTTGGCAGGTGCGGCCGTCGATCCGGTAGTAGCGGCAAACATGGCCCCGGTTGCCGTGGGGATGGATGCATCCGAAGCATTCAGCGTTGCCGAGGACAGCGTCGATTGCGGCGGGAAAAGCGAAGCCAACGAAAGCTCTGACTGGGGGGATGCGGATGGCCCCACCAACGGCAAGGCACTTGGTCCAGCCGTTGCCTGCGCGGGATCAGTTCCCCCGGCCGTTGTTGTTTCCGTTGGCCTGGGGAGCATCCATGCCGGAGGCGGGATTGGTTCCGAAGGTGCCGGAATCGACGGTGTCCGATCGCCGGCCGTTGTCGTTTCGCTCGGCAGCGGTTGGGCACCGGCCGATGGCCGCGACGGAGGCGATTCCGTGGGCACTACCAGTTGCGGAATCAGTTGGGCTTGCCGTAAGCGATTTTGCACGGCCGAGCGGAGCAGATGGTACAAAAATTGCGCGTCGCGGAAGCGTACTTCGCTCTTGGTCGGATGCACGTTGACATCTACCTGGTCCGGCGGCACATCAAGGAACAGAAAGGCGACCGCGTACCGCCCGGTCATCAGCAAACCGCGGTAGCCTTCCTGTAGAGCATGCCCTAAGTTACGATCGCGAATCCAGCGTCCATTGACGAATAGGTATTGCAGTTTGGAGTTGCCGCGTTCGCACTTCGGGTCGGCGATCAGTCCCCACAGTGCCGCACGGGGCGACTCGGCCTGTAGTTCGAGCAACGCATCGCGGACATCGGCACCGAAAAACAGGCCGATGCGATCTTTCAAAGTTGCCGACGCGGGGATTTCGTGAACCAGTCGGCCATTGTGCCGTAGCACCAGATGCAGTTGCGGATAAGCCAACGCCAGGCGAATGAGTGTCTCGCAGACGTGCCCCAACTCGGTCGCAGCAGTTTTGAGGAATTTCCGGCGTACCGGGGTGTTGAAGAACAAGTGGCGCACTTCGATGCGAGTGCCGGGGGACCCATTCCACGGCCGAACTGCCGACAATTCCCCGCCGTGACAGGTTATCTCCGCGCCGTGGTCCGCTTCCGGAGGCCGCGATTGAATTTTCACCTGAGCGACGCCTCCGATCGAAGCCAACGCCTCGCCGCGAAAGCCCAGCGTGCCGATGCGGAATAGATCGTCGGCTTCGCGCAACTTGCTTGTCGCGTGACTCGCAAAGGCCAACGGCAGATCTTCAGCGACGATCCCGCATCCGTCATCGACCACGCGAATCCAATCGACGCCCCCCTGTTCCAGATCCACTTCGATCCGCGAGCTGCCGGCGTCGATCGAATTTTCCAGCAATTCCTTCACGACGCTGGCCGGCCGTTCGATGACCTCGCCGGCCGCGATCTTGGTAACGACGCTGAGGGGAAGTTGCACGATGCGTCTCAATTCCGATCCTCCGAGACGAGACGTGGCGAACCGTAACGAGACGATCCCCACTGGGGCACCCCTACCACGCCTCGAACGCCTAAGCTCCGTCAGCATCGTCGCGGATGCCGAGTTTTTTCAGTTTGCGATCGAGTTCGGCCGACTTCATCCCCAGCGATTCCGCCGCGGCTTCCAGGTTGCCGTTGGCTGCCGCTACCGCTTGACGAATTTTATCTTGCATTTTCCAATCTTGGATCATGCGATACAGCGTCCGCTCGCCGATGCCCAACAGTTTGGCTGCCTCTTCGCGGTTGCCATCGGTCAACCCCAAGGCTTTCTCGGCATAGAAGCGTTCGACTTCACTAAGGGGCCGACCAATCAACGCATCGTTGCCCATCCCCGCTCCATCGACGCTGACCGGCGGATGGAACGATTCCCTTTCCGGCAGGTCGTCCAAACCCAACACGCCGTCGCTATCCAATACCACCATGCTTTCAATCTGATTGCGCAACTCGCGGACGTTGCCCGGCCAATCGTAGGCCATGAATGCCTTGCGCACCGGTTCGGCAAGCACCGCCAATGGTTTGCCATGCTTCTGGCACAATTCTTTGATGAAATGAGCCGCCAACAAGGGGATGTCTTCCTTGCGTTCCCGCAAGGCGGGGAGTTTGACCGTTCCTACTTTCAAGCGATGATACAGATCTTTGCGAAACTTCCCCTCGACGATCATTTCTTCCAAATTGCGATTGGTCGCGGCCACCAATCGAACATCGACTTTGATCGGTTCATTGGAACCGATGCGGAAGACTTCGCCATTTTCGAGCACCCGCAGCAGTTTGGCTTGCAGAGACAGCGGCATATCGCCAACTTCGTCGAGAAACAGTGTGCCGCCGTTGGCCGCCTCGAAGCGTCCCTTGCGTAAGCGATCGGCCCCGGTGAAGGCTCCCGCTTCGTGACCGAACATTTCGTCATCGAGCAAATTTTCGTTCAGAGCCGCACAGTTCATCGGCACGAACGGTTTGTTGCGTCGCGGACTGTTGTTGTGCAGGGCTTTGGCGGCAAGTTCTTTACCGGTGCCGTTCTCGCCCAGGATCAACACGGTCGCTTTGGTCGGCGCGTAAGCCTTCAAGCGATTGATGACCTCGGCCATCCGCGGACTGTTGCCGATGACCCCCTCGTAGCCGAACTTTTCGTCGAGTTGTTGCCGCAGTTCCCGATTGGCCTTGTTCAAACGCAGGCGTTCTGCCGATTTGGCGACGATGGCTCGCAATTCGACGATATCCACCGGCTTAAGCAGGTAGTGGGCTGCCCCTTGTTTGATGGCCTCGACTGCCGTTTTTACGTCACCGTAACCGGTGATGACGACGATTTCCGCTTCGGGGAGTTCCGCTCGGGCTTTGCGGACGACCGCTAAGCCGTCGATCTCGCTCATCCGCAGGTCCGTTAGGATGACATCGAATTCATCGGACTCGATTTTCTTGATACCGCTGGCTCCACTGGTAGCGACCGTGCAGAGGTAACCGGAACGTTCGAGACACTCCGCGACCGTCTCGGCATGGGCGCGGTCGTCGTCGATGACCAGAACGCGTAAGCTATCGTTGGCCGACAGATGGTTCATGCTTAGATCTCGTGTCACCCCGCGAACTTCCGAACTTCCGATCGATCCCTCAGATATGATAGTAAGCGTCTGCCAAATTGACAGGTACGTTGCCTTAGCACGGAGGCTCGTTTAGGTTGACTCAGCCAGTTCAGCACCGGTTCAGTGCCGGTTTAGGCCGGTCTGGGCTGCTGTGGCCGGCCGAAATCGACTCAAGTTGGCGTCGCGTGGTGCCGATTCAAGGAAGTGTTCCTTCTGATCGGCGGATCCGATCGGCCCATCGCGCGGGACGGCGCGTGGAAGCGAGATGGCCATGAGCGACACACGAGCCTTGCTCGAAAAGATCTCGGCCTTCCGGCAAAAGCTCGAAGGCGGTTGCCGATTCTCCATCACTTCGTGGGAGGAAGCGTCGGCCCCGGCCAACGATGCCGATTCCTTGCCCGATCGTGTCGAATCGGGCAGCCAACGCACTGAGTTGCTCCAGCGAGCCATCCGGCAATTGAACGGATGCGACGCAGCAACTCCGACGTTGCCGGTCCAATTGACGGCTCGTGCTCGGCGACTGTTGGAAGAAGGCCGCACCCTCGTCGCGGACCTTCGGCAGTTGGGGCAAAATCCGCTGATGTTAGGAATAGCCAGTGCCTCGGAAGCGGCCCACGGAGCGAAAGATCCGATGCA
>CALEEC010000384.1 GCA_937949245.1 uncultured Gemmataceae bacterium
ACCGGTGATGGGCAAATTGTACGTCACCATCGAAAAGAAAGGGCAACAACGCCTCGTCTGCCTCGATCCGAACAAAATCTCGCGGGACAAGGAAACCAACTCGGCTTATCCCGAACTGGTTTGGTCGTTGCCCCTTGGTTCGCCTCTGACGCGAATCCCGCAAGACATGTCCCGGCGTATCCAAGGGGTGAATTTGGCCTATAGCGAAGGGATGCTGGTCGTGCCCACCAACGCTGGGGCGGTCTTGTTCGTGAACTTGATGAATCGCACTATCGTCAAGACCTTCAACTATCGCCAAGATCCGCAAGCCACGCCGGACCAACCCGATCCGAATGTTCTCGTTCCGCCGCGGCGTCGTCCGGGGATAATCCCTCCCAACACCACGGTCGGAAAATCGCTGGCCCAAGAACGCTGGCGTTCGTCGGCTCCCATTATTGTAGGCAACCGGGTGTACTTCACTGCTTACGACTCGAACTCTGTACTCTGCTTGAACTTGGCTACGGGAGATGAAATCTGGTCGTCGCCCCGTGAAGAAGCGGATCTCTACCTTGCCGGGGTGATCAACGATAAAGTGTTGATCGTCTCGAAAGGTTCCATGCGTGCCATCGATGCGAATCAGCCCACCCGCGTGGTCTGGCGTTTGGAAAACACAGGCATCCCGTTGGGACTGGGCGTTGCCAGCAACGGAGTCTACTACTTGCCCCGCAGAGGAGGAAATGAAAAAGGGGCCGCGGACGAAATCTGGGCCATCGACATCGACAAAGGCAAAGTGCTGGCCCAGACCAAGTCACGCAAAAAACAATCGCCGGGCAATTTGTTGTTCTACGAAGGCGATGTCTACTCCCAGAATCCGTTCGCTCTGGTTGCCTTCCCGCAACTGCGGCTGAAGTTGGAAGAAATGAATCGGCGTCTGGCGGCCAATCCGAAAGATCCGATCGGTCTGACCGAACGGGGCGAACTCCGCTTGGACGACGGCCAACTGGTGGCCGCCATCACCGATCTACGCGATGCGCTCCAATTTCAACCCCCGGCAGAAACGCGCGAGAAAGCCCGCGAAAAACTCTATGAAGCCATCACCGAATTGTTGCAACGCAACTTCGCGGATGGAGAAAAGTATCTCGATGAGTATCGCACTTTATGCGATATTCCCATCCCCGAAAATGCCCCGGAAGCGGTTCGGCAAAAATTGGCCAACGAACGGTTGTTGCGCTACTCCACCTATCATCAACTGCTGGCCAAAGGGCGTGAGGCGCAAGGCAAATTGTTGGAAGCCTTCGACAATTACCTAGCCTTCGGCACGCTCAACGGTGATCGGGAATTGGTGCCAACGATCGACGATCCGAATACGCTGGTGCGTGCCGATGTCTGGGCGCGAGGACGCATTGAGCAGATGATTCGTCGGGCCGCTCCCGAAGCACGCCGTCCCTTGGAACAGAAAATCAGCCAAGAATGGAACGCGGTTCGGCAAGCCGGCGACTTAGAGCGTCTCCGCGGCTTTGTCAAGGTGTTTGGCCCCACCTTCCGCGAAGGGAAACTAGCCCGCCTAACGCTCGCGGAACGCCTCATCGCTACCCGTGCCGAAGACGCCCAGCGGGAAGCCGAAATGCTCCTCGACGGCCTACGCTATTATGCCGAGGAAGACCCCACCTTGGCCGCGCAGGCGATCGAGACCCTGGCACGCTTGATGATCGACAAAAATCTCATGGAAGATGCGGTCGGCATGTACGCGGAACTAGGCCGCGATTTCGCCCAAGTCGTGGTCCGTGACAACAGAACGGGGGCCGACCTGTTCCAGGAACTCATCACCGACAAACGTTTCCTACCGTACCTGGAAACGCCGCGGCAAGCGTGGCAAGGCCGCATCAAAGGCATCGAGATCCCCGGCGGACGAGCCCAAATGCCGCAACAGTCGTTTACCCTCGATTTGCAAGGCGAACTGCCGCCGTTCTTCCAACGCCATCGCGTGGTGATCGATTCCAACGTCAACGGCGGCTGGCAAATGCGGCTGATCGACCGTGTCACCGGCGAAGACCGTTGGAAATACGGCCCCCTGATGCAGATGCACCTGCCGTATGGTGCTTCGACGGCCAATTTCCGCCTCGCCCAAGCCCGGGGGCATCTGTTGTTGCTGCATCTGAATAACATGATCTATTGCTTCGATCTTGCCGACAAGAAGAAACTGTGGGAGTTCAACCTGTACGGCAAGTCGCCCGTGATGAATACCAACCCGCCGACCACGCAGTTCGAGGCTGACGGTTCGTTGCGTGTCCTGTATCCCGATGGTTGGTCGCAGAAACTGGGCCAGGTCGGCTTGATCGGCTCCAACTACGTCTGTCTGCAAACCCGTGACAGCTTGGTGGCCCTCGATCCGCTGCGGGGCACGGTGTTGTGGACCAAAGCGAACGTCTCTCCCCGCACCCAGTTGCTCGGAGATGATCGACACATCTTCCTCTTTGAAACCAACAGCGACAACACCGCAGCTCCGACTCGCGCAGTTCGTGCGGAAGATGGCGTGCGTGTCGAAGTGCCGGATTGCTCCGCTTTGTTCACCTCGCCCAAACGACTGCGGCCCCTCGGACGGAATCTGTTGCTGTTCGACGATGCCGCGGACAACAAGAAAGTGCTACGGCTGTATGATCCGCTGTCGGGCAAAGACCTCTGGCGTCGCGAAGTGGCCGCTGATACGCAAGCAGTGCCCTCGGAAGATCCGTCGTTGGTGGGGCTGCTCACCGCGGATGGACGTATTAGCCTCATCCAGATCCGCGACAACAAGGAAGTGTTCCAATCGCGTCTCGATGCCAAATGGTTGAACGAACACCTGAAGAACGTCAACGAACCCCGGCTACTCTTGGATCGCGAGCGGGTGTATCTGATGCTCAACCGACCTGCCGAGAAGAACGTCTCGGTGTCGCCGAACGTCGGCCCCGGGATGCGGACCATGCGGGTGAACGGGCATATGTACTGTTTCGACCGTGCCACTGGCAAACGGCTTTGGTTTACCGACGAGCAATTGGAAAATCAAATGTTGGTGCTGGAGCAGTTCCAAGATTTGCCGGTGGTCTTGGCCGTGGCCAGTCAGTCGCGGATCAACAATGGCGTCTTCGAGGGGGCCAGCATCCGTTTGGTGGCCCTGGAGAAGCAATCAGGATGCATCCGTTTCCGCAAGGACTTCGTCAACAATGGCGGAATGTTTTATACCCTGATCACCGAACCTGCCAAGGGAGAGGTCCAATTCTGGCGTAATGATCTGCACATTCGTTTTTCATTGGAGGAAAGCCCCGCAGCCGGCACCCGAGTCGGTTTGAAATGAACGGTATTTCTAGCCGCTTCGAGTATCGCATCGAATAGCGGGGAGAACGACAACTCCGAAAATCCCCCTGAGCGGCGGGCGTTAGCCCGCCGTGGTTTTTGTGATGATATTTTGGTTTTTCAATGATGCTTTTCGGTATGTGGTTGTCTGTAGCTATATTTCCTGACGCTTGCTTCCCCGGCAGGCGGATGCCCACCGTTCAGATCCCGAAGTTTCCCGACATTTCCTGCCCCGGCAGGCGGACGTCTGGCCTTCAGAGAGGATGTCAGCGTCTTCCGAAGACGAGCCAACGTCCGCCATTGCGAAGGTAAGTTTTACAAAACCCAAGTTCGATTCTGTCGAGTCGATTGTAGAAATTGCCGACCGCTGGCTGCCAAAAGAAAGAACGATTGTAGGGATTGCAACGATTACAAGGCCCCCATGCCCGGTTCAGAAAATCGGATTGATCCCCAAGTCCCTACTATTTCCCCTTTTGAGAACGTCTCCTCGCGTGATTTCGCCAACAATTTTCCACCTGGCCTGTGATTTGCGGTTAGGCTTGCCGCGGAACCTTCTTCACTCCGAAAACGCGAGTGGAACTCGTGTCTGCTCGTTCGTTATCCATGCACGGAGGTTGTGGGGCATGAATAGGCGATTTCGTGGGTTCACGGTGCTGGCTTGGTTGTTGGTCTGTGCCTTACCGAGTTGGGCCGCGAACTATCGTACTCGCAATTTCATCGTCACCGCTCCTACTCCCGAACTCGCGCGAGAGTTCGGCGAATTGGCCGAGAAGTATCGCCGAGAAAAGGCACTCGAATGGCTCGGCCGAGAAATGCCCCCCTGGCCCCAACCTTGTCCGTTGCATGTTACCGTGACGCTCAGCGCTGCCAAAGGCGCGACCCGATTCAACTTCGGAGCCGAGATCACCCAAGACATGGAAATCTCCGGGCCGATCAATGCGCTCCGTTATAGTGTCTTGCCTCATGAAGTAACCCACACAGTGTTTGCCCATCACTTTCGCCAACCTGTCCCTCGCTGGGCCGACGAAGGCGGGGCCGTTTTGTCGGAAAATGACACCGAACGTCAGCGTCATGACGCGATGTGCCGACAACTGCTCAACGCTGGCCGAGGCTTTCAATTGCGTGTCTTGTTCAACCTGCGGGAATATCCATCCGATGTCATGGTCCTGTATGCTGAGGGGTATTCGATCACCCGTTATCTGGTTGATTTGAGCAATCGGCAAACGTTTCTGGCCTTTGTCGGTCATGGGATGCAGTACGGCTGGGACAGTGCGGTGCAAACTTACTATCGGATGAATTCCGTCAGCGAATTGGAGCATGCTTGGTTGGAGCATCTGCGTCGACCGACGACGGCGGTAGTGTCCGCTCCGCCGTCCTCCCGACCTGGGGTGAGCGAGCAAACGAATCAAGTGATCGCCTCGGCGGAACTGACGAATCGCGTGATCCGATCCGGCACGCCGTCGAGCTTACCCGGTGCCGATGCAGGCTTCGTGGCCCGAGGGACTTCGGAACCATCAGACTTGCGAGGGAGCTGGGGCAGTCCAAGGACAGCCCCTATTGTGCTCGATGCTCCTCGCCCAGTATCGAGTACCCCGGCTACGGAGCTGCAAGCCCCGGCAGCCGCGAACGCCAACGCCAATGTCACCTCGCGTCCGACCATGCTGCCCGAGATGTTACCGACGACGGCACCGCGCCCGACTCCCCCTCCGCCCCCAGTGGTTCTGTTCCCCCCGGAACCGATTTACAATCGATGAAGGATCGATGGTGGGCGCCCACTACGTTCCTATCGGGTTC
>CALEEC010000385.1 GCA_937949245.1 uncultured Gemmataceae bacterium
AGCCCCAACAGACACGCCGTTCGCAACAACCATGACCGTTTCATGAACTACTCTCCGGGGAAAAGATTCCCTGGCACCGCACCGATGAAGGATGTTAACCTGTGTCCCACGTTACTAGTTTCACTTGATTTTTCTACGGAATTCCCGGGAAAACAATGCGATGGGTCCTGCAAAGCGCCGGTTGATGGTGCCGCACGGTGGCACCTCCCGGCCAGACCACTTCGAGCCAATCGACCTGGGTGACGTTGCCCAAGCCGAAGTGGGCCACCGGTTCCATCTGGCACAAGTAGCCGCTGCCGGCGTCGATCACTCGGGTTTGCACCCGGCCTTGGGCAGAGATGCGTACCAACGCGCCCCGCGCAGGGGCCGCAAATCTTGTGAGTGGTTGGACCCGCAACCAGTAATGCTCATTGGCCGGCCCACAATACAGCGTTAACGGTTGTTCCTCATTCTCGCCATGACTGAGCAAAAGTTCCAAACGTCCGTCGTTGTCGATATCTCCGACGACCGCACCGGTGCCGAACAGCGTCATTTCCTCGGCATCGCCGACGTCCACGCTGGCCCAACGTCCCTGACGCCAGGCGAATAGCCGATTCGCTTCGCCGAAATTGTGGAAGAACACCTCTTCGTAGCCATCGTTGTCGAAATCGGCGACCACCACATTACGATTGAGCGTCGGCATGGCCCAAGCGGGACTAGCTTTATCGCGGACGGCCCCTTGACGTTGCCGGATCCAAAGTCGTTGCGGACCGTCCCAGTTGCCCAAGACCAGATCCAGCCGGCCATCTCCGTCGGCATCGAAAGCGGCGACCCCGCGTGCGTGTTCCTCTTCGTCCGCCATCCCGGTACACAGCGCCACTTCGCGAAAGGTGCCATCTCCTTCGTTGCGATATAGGGCATTGGGGCCATGCTCCGCGCCGATGAACAGGTCAGTGCGATCCTCGCGAAACCAAGGGACGGCCAAAAGCGATCGGCCATTGATGACCCGCGCGATCAACGCCGCTCGAGCGGCATCGTGCAGTTGCCCCGCATCGGTCATTTCGTACAGCCGGACGGCTTGGCCGTAGTTGGCCACGACGAAGCCATAACGGCCCTGGCCCAAGCGATCCAGCACGGCCACCGAACGCCCCGCGCATAGGTTGCGCAGGGAACGATGGCGCGGCTCCTCGAAGCAATCGTGCCAGCCGGCAGCGGTGCGATCAAACAGCCGATCCGGCACTTGCTTCGGGCCGGCAAAGGTGTCGGTGTTCAGCACGTACAACTCTTCCTGGCCATCGCCGTCGCAGTCCCCGGCAGCCACGCCGATCGAAAGGCGATCCGCATCGCGGAGTTCGGCAGGAATCACATCGATCAACTGGCCTTGATGCCACTTCAGCAGCCGATTGGCACAACCGAAGCCGGTAACGAAAATCTCCGTTTGACCATCGCCGTCCGCATCCCACAAGCACATCCCGTAGCTGAGCCGGGGGCGATTGTCGGCGATCAATGGAGTACAGTCGAGCAACATGAACGGCTACCTGAGTGGCCCAGCGAGTTTGGCACTATCTTCCATTTTAGGTGTCTGGAGCATCGCGATTTCCACGGGGAACCACAAGTGCGTTGCGGCATCCCTGGGATAGGTGGGGGCTTCCCAGCCAAGCGATTAGACTTCCCCCAGTCAGACTTCCCACAAAGAAGGCTGATCGTCGCGGGGAATTTGGCTCCGTCGCAGCGATCGGGGAAGCTGAGGGGACGGCGGAGGTTCGATGAACGGATCGAGGCACGAGGGATCGTCGCGGCGAACGTCATTGACCGCCAGACTCACCGGCCGCATGGTCAGCGGCGGATCTCGCTGAGCAGCAACTACTTGCAACAAATCTTCCCAGTCGGTTGTGGTCGGCTTCAGCCACGGGTTCCACAGTTCCGGCGGCAAGATCAGCGGCATGCGTTCGTGCCAAGGGCGCATCCAGTCGTTGGCCGAGGTATTGATGATGGTGCAAGTCGTTAGCCAATTTCCTTCCGCAGTACGCCAACGCTCCCACAAGCCGGCAAAGGCGAAAAACTGGCCGTCCGGCCGTGAGAAGTAGTAGGGCACCTTGAGGGTGCCTTCGCGTTTCCATTCGTAGAATCCACTGGCCGGGATCAAACAACGGCGTTGCCGAACTGCTTCGCGGAAAGCGGGCTTCTCACGCAGGGTTTCGCAGCGAGCGTTGATCAAGCGTTGGCCGATAGTGGGATCTTTCGCCCACGAAGGAATCAGTCCCCAGCGTGCCGTCGCGACTTCGCGTTGGCTGGGGGAGTGCGCCGCGAAACGGATCGTCCACACCGTCTGTGTCGGCGCGATGTTGTAGCGGGGCGGCAGTTCACCCTCCCAGACAATGTCGAAGCAGGAAACGAAATCGGCTTTCGCTCCCGCCAAGGCAAATCGTCCACACATACGGCAAACTCCTGACCGACCGAAAAACCCGCGTTCGCCAAAATTGTACTGCATGAAACTGCCCCTTCCGAAAACCACGCCTTCGGCAGGGGAGACGAGACGACCTCACCCCAAGATTGCGAGTTCGACCACTATTTGCAACGCATCTGGAGGCACCACCTGCACCGCATCTGAAGGCACCACGGCGGGCTGACACAGACACGGCGGGCGTCAGCCCGCCGCTCAGGGAGGGGTGGCACCTCTCTTCCCCTTAGCGGGAGGGGTCAGCCCCCCGTGCTAGCACGACGCCTTTATGCGATGGTGCGGAGATACTTGTGGGAAACGCATTTCTTCTGTGGAACGGTTTTCTCCGGCACACGATGACTTTTCCCCCAGCGGACATATTCCCAGAAACCGGACGCTTGGTAAAATGATGTGGCCGAATCTCGTGGCCGCTAGGGGCCGGCCCTTTCCGTTGTTCCGGCAGTTCCTCGGAGCTGATTCCAATGGGCAGTCCGTTTCCCGGAATGGACCCGTTTCTTGAAGATGTCCACCTGTGGCCGGCTTTCCAACATCAATTGGTGGCCAGCCTGTACCAGATTCTGTTGCCCGGACTAGTCGATCGCTATCGGGCGCGTGTCAGCCAGCGTGGCTACGTCCTGGAGCAAACGCTGTTCACCTCGGTGATCCGCGAAGAACATGTCGAGGAAGTGATTGAGATTCGCCAGCGCACCGACGGCCGACTCATCACCCTCATTGACATCGCCAGCCCGACCAACAAAACTACCCAGCGTGGCCGAGCCGCGTATTGGGAGCAACGCAAAGACGCCCGTTCGCACGGAGCCAACGTCGTCGAAATCGATCTGGTATTGCAGGGCAAGCCGTTGTTGGATCTTTCCCGCGATGGCCTCCCTGAATGTGATTATGCCACGACCATTACGCGAAACACCCAACCCGAACGCTACGAAATCTACACGACCACCTTGCGAAAACGGTTGCCTCGCTTCAAAATCCCCTTAGCCGCCGACGACCGCGATACCGTGCTGGATCTGCAGTTGACATTCAATCGAGCTTTTGAGCAAGGGAATTTTGCCTCACGGATCGACTACAAGAAAGATCCCGCCGTTCCTTTAACGGACGACGACCGTCGTTGGCTGCACGAACTGCTGACCCAATTGAAACTACGGTGACCTCGCGGTGTCCCTTTGCGGGTAGTGCCGCCGGTCCTGCTGAGGAGAACTGCCACGAGCGACGCATCGACTCCCCCCAACCGCATAACGCCGTTTTTCTCCACCGAATCGTCGGCCCCTGTCGAGGAACCGACGCCTTTGTTCGGCCCCAGCGTGCCGATCATGCGCCCGCAGTTCCGTGAGCCGGAACCGCCGATTCCGATTTCCATCGGCAAACTACTGCTGGGTGCCTTGGTCGCGGTGAGCGTGGCTCGCTTGGTCCACGGGGGTTCCGATCCGGGACGACTGCTCCTACCCGCGACGACTGCAACCTTGAAGTTGAACTTCGCGTTGTTGCTGATTGCGATCGCCTGGTCCGCGTATTTCGTGTGGTATCGGCACACGCGTCGTCCCGGGGCGGGCATCGCGGTCGGACTACCGTTGCTGGGCGTGATCGGTTGGCTGTTTTACTCCGCGACGGAAGCGACCTTGTTCCGACAACCCGTCTTTCTCGTCGCTTGGGAAGCGGCCCTTGCGGGCGTGAGTTTTTTCTTGGCTCGGCAACTTGCTCCCGATGCCGCTTCCGCCCGCGGCTTGTTTTCGGTGCTGCTGGCCGGGGTGGGCGCACTGACCGTCTCCGCCTTGTTTGAAGCGTGGGCACGCGCCAACGAATTGCCACTCGGCTTGCCGTTACCTCCGACGGTGCAGGCCACCTTCGATTCTTCGGAAACTCTGGCGGCCGTCCTCCTTTTGAGTTTTCCCCCCTTGGTCCTGGCTGCTTTGCTCGGCAAACAGGCCCCCATCTGGGCGCAAATCACGCTCGGACTGGTGGTTGTGGCTAACAGCGTGGTATTGGGGATGACCGATCAACCGCTCGTGGCAGCCCTCGTGACGTTGGGACTGGGTTGTCTAGTTCTCGTGCATCGGGCGACCTTGGGGCGGCGTGCGTGGGCCGTGCTGGTGTCGGTGGTGGTTCTGTTCGGCACGATCGTGGCTCGGGGGCATTCCTTCACGAGTATGCAGGAGTGGCTCGGCGAACGCGAATTTTCCTGGCAAATCTGCGGGACGTTGTGCCAGACGCATCCGTGGACCGGCGTCGGTATGGAAGCCCAAAGCCGAGCCGGCCAACCTCTGGTCAACGCCGAGACACCGACCATCATGGAACCGATCCCCAGTGCCTGGTTGGCTTTGGCTTCCGGTGCCGGCCTCCCGGCCGCGGTAATGCTCGCGGCCGCTTTGTTGGTGTGGCTGACCTTGACACGCAGCGCCTGGATTACCACCGACTCGCCCCCCTCGACGGCGACCGACGCGACTCCATCGACGGACGCCAACCATTCGACGGACTTGCCCCCCTCGGCCAACTCGACTCACTCGGCCAACTCGGGCCACTGGACCGGCTCGCCCCGTTCGACGGGGTCAGCCGAAAACCTAGGCCATACTGCTACTTCCGCTTTGCCTTCCGAACCCCGTTGGGAACTTTACTTCGGCACGATCTTTGGCTTACTACTGGGATTGTGGCTGACGATCACCGATCAACGCCCCGATCAACCTAACCGTGCCATCGCGTTGACCGGACTGGCGACCCTGCGCTCGCTGGTGTGGTTCTTGATCCTGGGATTGCTCGAACGGCATTGGCGCCCCCATCGCGCAATCGTGGCCTCGGCGATCGTGGGCGTCTTAGGGGTGGCTCTGTTCGGTTGGTTGTCGGCCACTCCGGGGATGCCGATTGTGCTGCATCTGGTGGCCGTGTGGTCGGCCGTCAGTCTAACTATGCTCCGCGAACCGGAACGAGTGCCCGAAACTACCTTGCTGTCGGTGCGTGATGGCCGAACCAAAGTCCTGGCCTACGGGTTGATGCTACCGCTGACGATCGCTGTCACATTGATGTATCTACAATGGAGCGGCGGCAAAGCCTTTCTGACTTCGAGCAATGTCCGTTACAGCATCGCCATGGCTGCGTATGTGCAGGAAGATGTGACCAAGTCGCGCAATGCCGGAACCTTAGGCAAACGCCGGCAGGCGGCCATCGATGCCGAATACACCTTAACCAAACACCTGCTGCAACGGCTCGCCTACGCCCTGCGAAACGATCCGTACAACATCGCCCTTCTCACGGAGCAGATCCGTTGGCATCAAGTCTGGTGGGACATCTGCTTACTGCCGGATCATCCCGAAAGCAAACGTGCCCTGGGAGTTACGACTCGAGACATCCTCGACCGTTTGGCGCAACTCGAAATTCGAGCCAACGAAATCGATCCCCAAGGCTTAAACTGGCGGATGGTTCTGCTCGAAGTACATTGGCACATTTTACGCACTTTCGCCAAACTCGACAAAGCCCAGCAACCCAGCAAGATTACGACGCGCGAGTTGGAACAGACCATTAGTCGGCAGGTCGCGACGTTGGCCAAGCTCGATCCAGCTAACGAGGTGCAATTGCGCTACCGTGCTTGGGAAGTCTTGGCCGAGTTGGGGGGAGCCGAAGACGAATTGACCAAACGCATCGGCGTCATCTTCCGGTTGAATCGTGCCCTTCCCGAACATGCCCGTGGTCGCCTTACGCCGCAGCAACGGGAGCGCCTCTACATCTTTGCCCGCGTCGATTCAGAAGAATTGCTGGAAGAAAAATTGCAAGTGATTCAGTAACTGGCCCTTCCGTTCGATGGGATCTCGTCTTTCTTCGCGATGCGCAGAGCGTGGACTGAAGTTGGAAACTGGAGGTCGCAGATGAATGGGAGGTTGGAGGGGATGCGTTTAGCCCATCTTGACATGAGCTTCGGATGCTTGCTACAGTGATCGTTTTAGTGGAATAGGTTTCGAGGCTTCCCCGGCGCGAAAGTGTGTCGTTATGCCACTGACCCTAGACGAGTATGCGGCACGGTTGGCTTCGCGCGACAATCTCACCTGGCCCACCGCACCGAAACCCGAACCGGTTAAGGCGAAACCGCATCTGCCGCGTTTGCCGGTTAAAGCCGTTTTATGGACCGTGTACGGCACGTTGGTCAACATCTTGCAAGGCGAGCTTCTGTACGAACATCCCAAAGATTTTGTCACCGGTCTGGTCCTCGAAAAGACCATCTCTGAATTCAACATGTGGAATTCGATGAGTCGCAAACCGGGGCAACCTTCCGAATACATGCGCGAGATTTACAAGAAAGAACTCGACATGCTCAAAATGACCGGTGGTCCGACAGGGGAACGTTATCCCGAAGTGTTGGCCGAACGGGTATGGGAGTCGATCATCAAGAAACTGTTTCAGAAAGACTACAAATTCGACGCGGGGACTTATGGCTCGCTCAACGAATACAGCAAGAAGGTGGCGTACTTCTACCACGCCTCGCTGCAAGGGACCGCGTGTTATCCCGGCGCAACCGAGGCGTTGCGCTGCGTCTGCGAGGCAGGTCTAGTCCAAGGGGTGCTCGCCGATGCCCAATGCTTCACCATGACGCAGTTACGCCGGGGGCTGCAAGCGGAAGATCCGGCGGTGGAACTGGATCAAGTCCTTCCCGCAGAGATGCGCATTTTGTCGTTCGAGCATCGCGCCCGCAAGCCGTCGGAAACGCTGTTCAAGGCAGCCCTTGCGACACTGGCCAAGAAAGGGATCGAACCCGACGAAGTGTTGCATGTTGGCTCGCATCTGACGCGGGATGTCGGCCCTGCCAAAAAATTCGGCATGAAAACGGCCCTGTTTGCCGGCGACAAAGGCTCATTGTCGGCCACCCCCGACCAATTGAAAGATCCGCAACTTCGCCCCGACGCCCTGTTGACCGAACTGCCGCAAATTGCTCAAATCATCGGATGACAGCGTTTCCCGGCGTTGGCACAAGAAGCCCTAGCTAGCGTCTGCCGCAGGTTCCCTCAATCAGCCGTAGATGGTTCCATGCATCGGATGATCGCGTTTCGTTCTGGTACAGGAAGGTGCAGTATGCCTCCCAAAGCGTTTTTGGATCCCAGCCTGATCGATTGTTCGCATGTGATAGCCGACCGCGAGGCCATTCGTAAATTCAATCCGCAACGCTTTGAGATGGAACAACTCGATGCCGTGGTGATGATCGATCCGACGCAACATCTGATCGTGGCCTACAAAGATGTGCGTGCCGACGAATTCTGGGTGCCTGGCCATATGCCCGGTTTTCCGCTGCTGCCGGGGGTACTGATGCTCGAAGCAGCGGCCCAGATGGCCTCGTACTACACCAGCTCGGAAAACATCGTCCGCGGCCTGCTCGGGTTCGGCG
>CALEEC010000386.1 GCA_937949245.1 uncultured Gemmataceae bacterium
GGCCATCGCCGTTCAAATCCCCGGCCGCGACGAAGACTCCGCCAAGGAACATCGGTTCAAACGGGACAATGCGGAACAACTCCTGCTGCGTCTCGCCATCCAGCACTCGCACCAAGGTCGGCACGCCGGGACCGGTGCCGACGACTAGATCGTAGACGCCATCGGCATTGAAATCGCCAACGGCCACGCGGACACCGCCGAGAAAAGCTTTATCGAAGGCTTCCACCGTGAACAGCGGCGAGTGATCCGGTCCGTACATCCGAGCAGTCGGGCTATGGCCGGCATCGGCGCCAACGGCGTAGACGTTGGGCAATTCCGGCGGAGCCAGTCCGTTCAGTCGGGCCACCTGCGTCGCGTTGTTGTTGGTCGTGCCGCCGATCAGAAGGGCCAAACGGTTTTGAGCTGCCAGTCCTCGCAGAGCGACGCTTTCAGTCGGCAAGATGGTGACCCCACCGCTGCCGAAAATTGTGTTGAGCGAACCATCGCGGCGAAACCGGGCCACGGCCGTCGAACTGATCGATCCTTGGCTCGTGATTTCAAAGACGCCCCCCGAAACGACGATTCGACCGCTGCGCTGGAAAGTCACCTGATAGGCCGATTGGTTCCCTCCTAACGGCAAGGAAGTGAATTGAAACTGCAATTGGCCATCGCCGTCGAAGGTCGGATCGAGCATGCCGTTGGGAGTCAGGCGCGCCAAAGCCGGCAGGCTTTCGCTGCCTTGGGAAGTGGTGCCGACCGCGACGATGTTGCCCTGCGGATCGATGCCGACGCCCTGGAGGTAATCTTCGGAATTGACTCCGCCAATTTGGAAGCCGATTTTCGTCGAGCCTACGGTGCCGAAAGACGGATCAATGGCCCCGTTTTCCGTCAGACGTGTGATCAAGAAGTCGAAATCGGTGTTCCCCGGTCCGCTGTAGATCGAGCCAGCCACGACGATCTTGCCATCGGCTTGCCGGGCCAAATCGCTGCCCAAGAAGTTGTTCAACAGCACTTGCCCTGCTGTGCCGAAACTAGTATCGACGGAACCATCCGCGTTCAAGCGTGTCACTAGCGTGCGATAGACTCCCGCCGTCGGGGAACCTGCAGTCAGCAACAGAATTTGCCCATTGGGTAACACAACCACTCCTTGCGGATATTCATTGCTCACTCCCGGGTCGGCGTTGAACAATAATTTACCACCGCTGCCGAAGGTCGTATCCAAACTGCCGTTGCTGAGCAAACGCGCGATACCGATGTCGCGTTGAAAGGTGTAGGTGTCGGTGGTATCTCCCACGATCAAAATTTTGCCATCGTTCAACACCGCGCCGTACACGGTTTGGCCGGTCGTTCCTTGAGGATCGAAGACAAAGCGAGCTTCACCACTGACACCGAAACCCAGATCAGGCGATCCGTTAACCTGAGTGCGACGCACGACCACTTCGGGAGTCAACGTCGGCACTGGGGAACCTACAGGAACCACTTCACTTCCCAGGGTGAGGATCTGTTGATCGGCTTGCACTAGAACGGTCGTCAGTCCCCCACTGATCGCCGTACTGGCTGGCCCCAAGGTTGCCAATCCGTTGGTGCCGAAGGTCGGATCGAGACTGCCAATCGCGGGCGTCCACCGATCTTCGAGTTTCTCTCCGTGCAGCGGCAGAACACGCAACATCGAGCGTTTCATGAGTAGATTTCCTTCGCAGACAATCCGCAAGCCAAGTGAATCGTGGGACATCTTCAGTTGTCAGAGCAGTTGGATAACCTAACCTACTCGGGCCAAAGCTGCTACGGAGATTTGCTTGCAAGATTCTAAAGATGGAGACGGAAAAGCCATGTTGCGGTCAGGCTCTGTTGCTTGTCGGAGTTCCACGGGGGAATCAATGTCGGCCCTGGCGTTGGGCCAAGTAACTGGCCAAGACCCGGCCCAAGTCGGCATCGGTACGCAACGGCAGATAATCGATCTGCAAGTCGCGGCAGCCACGACGCAGTTGCTCGACGAAACGGCGAAATTCCTCCAGATAGCCTTGTCGCACGCCGTAGGGATCGGTCAATAACTCCGGCTCGCCCTCCAAGCCGCGGAACAGGGTCGCATCGCGGAAGGGAAAGTCTTCCTCGGCAGCATCGATTGTATGCAGGACGATGACCTCGTGTTGCCGATAACGTAGATGCTTCAGTCCCGAGAGCAAATCGGGGACATCGTCGAAACAATCGCTCAGCAGCACGACCAGGCCGCGTCGGCGGATGCGCTCGGCTAGTTCGTGCAAGGTGGCACCGGTATTCGTCTTTTCGCGTTGACATCCTTGGGCGAGCAGAGCCAACAATTCTTTCAAATGCGACGGTTGGCTGGAAGGTGGAATCAATTGCCGCAAGCGGGCATCGAAGGTTGCGAGGCCGACCGCGTCGGATTGCCGTAAAATCAGGTACGCCAAAGCGGCCGCGGCTTGGCAGGCCAGGTCGTATTTGCTGCGTGCCGACGATCCGTAATGCATCGACTCGCTGGCATCAACGACCATCCAAGCGACCAAGTTGGTTTCCAATTCGTATTGCTTGAGGTAGAATCGTTCGCTGCGGCCGAACACTTTCCAATCGACGTGGCGAATGTCGTCTCCGGGGGCATACTCGCGGTGCTGGGCAAACTCGACGGCAAAGCCGTGCTGGGCACTGCGATGGGAACCGGCTAACAATCCCTCGACGATCCGGCGGGCCTCTAATTCGAGGCTCTGAATGCGTGCCAGCGTTTCCGCATCGAGATGAACGGTCGAATGGCTCATCGGTCGTTCTCGTCGGGACGCGGCAGATAGTCCAACAGCCGACGCACCAAGTCATCGGGGCGAACGCGATCGGCTTCGGCATTGAAGTTGGTGATGATGCGATGGCGTAGCACTGCTGGGGCCATCGCTTGCACGTCCGCCGTGGAGGTATACGGCCGACCGTACAGCGCCGCTCGCGCTTTGGCCGCCAGGACCAGATTTTGACTGGCCCGGGGGCCGGCCCCCCAGGTCACATACTCGCGGATGAAGTCCGGCACTTCGCCATGATCCCGCCGCGTGGCCCGAGCCAAGTTCATGGCGTAGCGAATCACATGCGGTGCCGCCGGGATACGCCGGACCAACTCTTGCATCTGCGTCAATTCCTCGATCGTCAGCACCCGTTCGATGCGTGGCCGGGTCGCCGTCGTGGTCCGCTCGACGATGTCGTACTCCTCTTGCTCGCTGGGGTAGCCGATGCGGATGTCTAACATGAACCGATCCAGTTGCGCTTCGGGCAACGGATAGGTGCCTTCTTGTTCGATCGGATTCTGTGTGGCCAGCACGAAGAACGGTTCGGGGAGTCGATGCCGATTGCCTCCCACGGTGATCTGCTTTTCTTGCATGGCCTCCAACAGAGCCGCTTGAGTTTTCGGCGGGGTGCGATTGATTTCATCGGCAAGGACCACATTGGCGAACATCGGCCCACGCAGGAACTGGAAGGTGCGTCGTCCGGTATTGGGGTCGTCTTGCAAAATGTCGGTGCCGGTAATGTCCGAGGGCATCAGGTCCGGGGTGAACTGAATGCGGCTGAAGCTCAGATCGAGAGCATCGGCCAAGGTGCGGATCATCAACGTCTTGGCCAACCCCGGCACACCGACCAGCAAGCAATGCCCCTGGGCGAACAATGCGATTAGCAGTTGTTCCAGCACTTCGCGTTGACCGACGATCGACTTGGAGCATTCCAACAGCAGCCGTTGCGACAACGCACGCAAACGATCGACCAAAGCAGGATCGTCGAGCGACAAGGGAACGTCCATAGCTGGAGGGAGGCTCACAATGGCTCCTTGTTCTATCGAGGTCGATCGCGGCTCTCCGCGTCGTGCGATACTACACATTCTAGGAGCCGACGACGCGAGTCGTCGGGTTTGGTGTTCACGCCCGTGTTAGGTCGAACCGACTGACTGTACGCCATTGTAGCGACAGGAGCAGACCTCCCCAAGAGGCTTTACGTCTTGTCGAAAATAAGACTCTCGGCAAGGCAAGCGGAATCTTGGGCGTTTTGTTTGCTTCACTCTTTGGCTTGGGGTTGGGTAGATGGCTGGGCTAATTCCAAAACTTGCCACAACGAGGGATCTTCCCAATAGGGAAGTTCGCGAGCGGCCGACAGCAGTTGTTCGCCCAATTCGTGGTCGGTGACAGCGTAGAAAAAGCCCCAGCGGGAGTGCTGCTCGGGATCGAAGCCGTGAAGTGCCGAGCCAGGGAGGAACGCTTCGATGCGATACCCGGAACGAATGCGTTCCACCCGCAACGGCACTTCGTGGGCCAACACCATAGGCGCATCTTGCATGGCCCGCGGAATCTTGCTCTGCACGAACATCGGCTCATCGCGTTCAGGCCCCCCTCCCGTGGGCAAGAAGTGAAATTGATGACAAAAGCGACTAGCGCGATGATTGGCACGCGCATCGCGTGTGTCGAGCCAGAGGTGAAGCCCGTCGGACTGGCGGGGTCGGTCGGGGTCGGCGAACGGTTCCTGGTTTTTGCCCCGGACTTCCAGTTGTAGCCCCAGCCCCGATTCGTTCCAGGCCAAGCGTAGCTCCGCGAAAGGTTTTTCGGGAGATTCCATGGTCGTAAAAGCGTCGATCCGTGCTGACGCGGGAAGCTCCAACAATGGTCCCTCGTCGTCGGTGTTGGGCATCTCCGCAATCCAAGGAATGCGATATGCTAGCCGAAACAGGAACCGTGGCGGGAGAATCAGGCTCATATCCGAGGAAATCCTTTCGCTTTGGAGGCCACTTTTGCTATGCTAAGGCATCGTATACGATGCGGCCGAAATCCACCATGCCGAAGGGAAGATCCACTTCGGCGCGGGAGTTTCGCGAAGGCTTCGTTTCGGAATATCATGCGCGTACTTGCCCGGAGTTTTCCGGTTATGTTATGGCAATTGGGATATCGAGCGGTCACCCAACTTTCGCCGCGATTATTGATGAAAGCGGCCTACCTGTGGGTATTCAAGGGCGCACTGGCCGTTTGGGCTTACAAACGTCGCATGAAACGCAACGAATTGTTCCCCCCGTTCATATTTGTGGCCCTGACCAATACTTGCAATCTCCGCTGTCACGGTTGCTGGGTAGAGAAAGAAGGGACCGCGTATTATTTGCCCGAACAAGATCTCGACAACCTGATCAACAGCGGACGCAAACGGCACGCCTACTATTACACGCTGTTGGGCGGTGAGCCGTTCATGTACAAGAACATCTGGAATATTTTCCGCAAACACAAGGACTGCTACTTCCAGACGATCACCAACGGCATGCTGTTCACTGAGGCCAACGTCCGCCGGCTGAAAGAAGTCGGTAACGTGACGCCGTTGATCAGCATCGACGGTTGGAAAGAGCAAAACGATCTGCGCCGGGGCGAGGGGGTGTTTGAAGCGGCAGAGCAGGGGATGAAACGCTTGAAAGACTCGGGCATCCTCTTCGGCATTGCGACCACCGCGACCGGCAAAAATGTCGATGAGGTGATGTCCGATGCCTATGTGCAGTACTTCATCGATCGCGGGGCGATGTACCTTTGGTACTACATCTATCGCCCCGTCGGCGAAGATCCGCACCCCGAATATTGCATGCAACGCGAGCAGATCATCCGACTCCGCAAACGGCTCTTGGAATTGCGACGCAAGCATCCGATCATCATCATCGACACCTATTGGACGGCCGATGGCGAAGCCTTCTGCCCTGCCGCGATGGGATTAGGATTCCATGTCGGCCCGCAGGGCAGCATCGAACCTTGTCCGCCGTTGTCGTTTGCCAAGGAAATGCTGTCGGATAACAACGGCGATGTGTTCAAGACCATCAACGAAAGCGAGTTCCTCCGCGGTTTCCAGAAGTTTGTCAAGGATCGCACCAAGGGGTGCGTGATCTTGGAGCATCCGCAAGAGTTGATGGATTTTATGAAATCGCACAATGTCCGCGATTTTAGCACTCGGGACGCCTTCGCCGAGTATTACGCCAGCACCCCGCGACACAGCCATCATCTCCCCGGCGATGAGATTCCCGAGGATTATTGGGTGTACCGTTTGTTGAAGAAAAACGTCTTTTTCGGCATGGGGGCGTACGGCTGAGCCGCACGCAACGCGATGGAACGTCAGCTGCCCGAACGGATTCGCAAACGCTCCGGCAGCGTCGAGCCGTTTCGGCCCGATCAACTGACGCGCTCGTTGTTTGCCGCGACCGAACAACTCGGAACTCCCGATGCCTTCCTAGCACGCGAGTTGGCCGATGGCGTATTGCATTTTCTCAGCCGGGAAACCGATGCGCCCGAACTTTCGACCGAAGCCCTCGCCGAACTGACGATCAAAGTCGTCCGCGAACTGGGGCATCCGCGGTTGGCCGAGGTGTATCGGCAACAGATCGAAGCGACGCAACCTCCAGTGCAACTGCCTCTTCCGACTTCCGCCCCCGCCGGCGAAAGCGTTTTCGCTTGGCTCGACGCCTCGGCCCAACTAGACCCTCTGGTCATCGGTCGGTACGTTTTGCAGCGGTATCATCTTGATCGCTTGTTACCGCGAGAACTGGCCGACGCCCATCGCGAAGGACTGCTCCGTATCCAGCGACTGGATGCCCCCCTCGAACTGTATTCGGCTGTCTTCACCGCTTGGCATGCCGCAGGGTTTGCCACTTGGGCCGACACCGCAATAGCGATCGCCCGCGAATGGCACTTCGATGGCATGCTCGAATGGTTGCACGAGCGCCATGGCCGAACCCCTTCGGCGGCCGAACAACGCGATGCCATCCGAGAATGCACACTGGCGCTACGGTGGAGCCAACGAACCGGGGTGGTGCATCTCAATCCGTTGCTTCCGCCGGCTTGGACGACGGCAATGGCTTCGGGGCCGTTGTTTGCCGACACGGTATCCGAGGACCACCGCAGCGAGGACGCAGCGAATCGGGAAGCGGCGTTGGCTTTGGCCGAGACGATCCTTCAGTCCAACGGGCCACTACGCTTCGCTTGGCATTATCGCGAGACGGATTCTCCCGCCACGCTGGAACCTCTCTTGGCACGCTGGCCGCGTTCGCATTGGCCGGAACTGATCCTCGATTCGTCGCGTCGGCCCATTCGCTTGGGATTGGGGTTGGCTCGCCCCAGTCCAGGGGTGCTGGCCGTGGTCGGGTTGCACTTGCCGAAATTGTTGGAACGTTGGCCGGCCATCTCGGCAACGGAATTTTTGCACAAACTCGCAAGCCTCGCTCGCTTGGCCAAAGCGGTCGGACTGGTCCGGCAAGAATGGCTGCGGCAGCATGGTCCGCCTTGCGTCCGCAGCGGGTTCTTGTTGGATCGCGCCACGTTGGTCTTGGTGCCCGAAGGAATCGCGGAAGTGACGCAAACGCTCGTCGGTGAGCCGATGGCGCCTGGATCGCTCGGGTTGGACTGGGCACGCCAGTGTTTGCGCACCTTGCGGGAAGCTGGTGAGCAAGAGCCGCCCCAACGCTTCGAGGTGATTTTGGAACCCATTTGGAACGCCGGACTGGAGGCGTTAACCTGGAAACAACAATGCAAAGTCGCAGCAAGTCTGCGGCATTGCTCGGGCACCGGGTCGATGGTGTTGCCGGTATCGGCCAACACATCGATCACGCAAGTGCTGGATGCCGTCGAGTCGGCCCGCAAAGCCGACCTTCCCCGCTTGCGTTTCGCCGTCGTGGAATGAGGGTGGTTGTTCTCGGGAATCCGGGCAACTGGTTCCCTACACGCGAACCGCGAGTGCGAATGCTGTCCCCACCGGCTCTTTCCTAAGGAATCGCAAGCCGAGTCGGTTGGGACGGATGTGTTCTTCGCGCGGAAGTCCGATTGCTTCCGCGGCAGTCTGAAGAGAATCTGTGACTTTGCGATTCCGGTTTTGCGGTTGCATTCGCTTGCAATCGACGATCGAGCGAAGTACAATTTTCGCAGCCTGCCTGAATTTGCGCCATCCCCCCTCGACCAGCGAGGAAACCGCCCATGTCACGTCGTTTGTTGGTGGCTCTGTGCGTCTGGCTGAGTTGGTCGGCTGGCTCGACGCTGGCCCAGGAAGTGCCGTCGTTCGTCCATGAGGTGGTGCCGATCCTGACTCGACAGGGGTGCAATCAGGGAGCTTGTCACGGCAAGGGAGCGGGGCAAAACGGTTTTCGTTTGTCGTTACGCGGCTATGCTCCCGAACTAGATCATCGTTGGCTGACGCGGGAATTTTCGGCCCGACGCATGGTCCCCAGCGTCCCGGAACACAGTTTGCTGCTCACGAAACCGACAGGACAAGTACCGCATGAAGGGGGCAAACTATTCTCCGTAGGTAGCCGAGAATATCAGACGCTGTTGGCCTGGATTCGCGCCGGTGCGCCCGGACCAAGCCCCCACGATCTGCGGCTAGTATCGTTGGAACTGACGCCGACGCATCAGGTACTTCAGGTCGATCAAACGGTACAACTGCGGGCAATTGCCCGTTTCAGCGATGGGTCGCAGCGGGATGTCACTTGGCTGACCAAGTTCGAGTCGAACGACGCCGGGCAAATGGCGGTGTCGGCCGATGGCTTGGTGCGAGCAATTCGCCCTGGCGAAACCACGATCCGCGCCGCGTTCCAGACCGAAGTAGCCGTGGCTTTGTTCACCGTGCCGTACCCTCGCAACGTCGATACGAGCCGCTTTCAACCTCGGCACAACTTTATCGACGACGCGGTCTTCGCCAAACTTCAGGCTTTGCGGATCGAGCCATCCGATCTATCGTCGGATGCCGAATTCCTCCGCCGCGTTTATCTCGACACCATCGGCAGTTTGCCGACCTCGGCCGAAGCCTGTGCCTTTCTCGCCGACACTTCGCCAACGAAACGGACCAAGCTGATCGATGACCTGTTGAATCGTCCCGAATTCATCGATTACTGGACGCTGCAGTTGGGCGATCTGTTGCAGAATCGCAAAGAACGCGATCACGACGTGCGGGGCGTCAAAGGGGTGCGGTCGTTTCACGAATGGCTACGGCAGCAGGTGGCCAACAATCGGCCTTGGGATCAACTGGCTCGCGATGTGTTGACCGTTCGCGGCAACAGTCGAGATCATCCCGCCGTGGGCTACTTCATCGTGACCGTGGGGGAACATCGCGAAGCGGAGCGATCCGAAGTGGTGTCGGCGGTTGCGCAGACCTTCCTGGGAACACGCATTGGCTGTGCCCAATGCCACAATCACCCGTTAGAACGCTACACCCAGGACGACTTCTACCATTTTGCCGGTTTCTTCTCGCGGTTGAAACTCGAACGCAAGGAACCGCGACAAGGCTTCACCACGCTGCAAGTGTCAGCTGCCGATGACCAGCGGAACAAGTCGCCAATTGGTGTACGACAACCGCGGACCAACGAGTTTTTGCCCCCGCGGCCTTTGGATCGTTCGGCCATGACCGTGGTGCCCGGCGAAGATCCGCGGCAGAAACTGGTCCAATGGATGACCGATCCGACCAACGAGTATTTCAGCGGGGCGATGGTCAACCGAATTTGGAAACATTATCTCGGGGTCGGCTTGGTCGAACCGGTGGACGATCTTCGCGCGACCAATCCGCCGAGCAACCCCGAATTGTGGCGAGCGCTCAACCGGGAATTCGTCCAGCACCGCTTTGACCTGAAACATCTGATGCGGGTGATATTGCAATCGCGGACTTACCAACTGTCCTCGGCGACGCGGCCAGGCAACGAAAGCGATCAACGCTTCTACTCGCACTACTACGCCCGTCGGCTGCCAGCCGAGGTGCTGCTAGATGCAATCAGCCAAAGCACTGGCGTGCCCGACACGTTTCCCGGCTATCCGCTGGGAGTGCGTGCCGTGCAGATCCCCGATCCGGGGCTGAAATCGTATTTCCTCAGTCTGTTTGGTCGGTCGGAACGTGTGACCGCCTGTGCTTGCGAACGCAACGGCGAAGTGACCATGCCGCAATTGCTGCACCTGCAAAACGGTGAAAATCTCCTGCGCAAAATCGCCGATCCCGACGGCCGACTCCAGACGCTGTTGCAAACGCAACCGGACGAAAACCAGGTACTCGACGAAGTGTTTCTCAGCACTTTGTCCCGTCTGCCGACCGATCAGGAACGGCGGACGGTACGGCGATGGTTGGCCCAAGGCGAACCGCGAGCCGAGGTCTACCGTGACCTGATGTGGGCGATCCTAAACTCGAAGAATTTTTCGTTCAACCATTAACCGTCGATTCGCCACGCACGATGAGGGACGATGGGCAACAGGATTGCTTGGCCTTCAGTCCTACAGAGAGGATTCCGATATGCTCGATCTATCGCTAACTCCAACGGTCACCTCGCGTTGCGCTGGGGCCAATCGCCGGGACTTCCTACGGGTGGGGGCGTTGTCGGCGTTTGGGCTATCGCTGCCGAAGGCCTTGCGAGCCGCTGCGGCACGCCAGTCATCAGCCTCTCGCGGTAAACAAGATCGTGCCAAGTCGGCCATCCTCATCTTTCTGGGGGGCGGATTGTCGCATCACGATTCGTTCGATCTGAAACCGGAAGCCCCGGAAGAGATTCGCGGCCAATATCGGCCAATCGACACCGTGGTTCCGGGACTACGCATCAGCGAAAAACTGCCGCTGTTAGCCCAGGTGATGGATCGAGTGACCTTGATTCGTTCAGGGGCACACAACAACGATCACCACGAAACCGCGACCAATTGGGTGCTGTCGGGCCGTTTTGGCACGCCGTTTGGCGATTACCCGGCTATCGGAGCGGTGGTCGCCCACGACTACGGTTTTCGCACCACGTTACCGCCGTATGTCGCCATTCCACGCAATCCTTCGTTCACCTGGGAGTTGGGCAAAAGTGCCTTTCTCGGGGGGCGGTACGAATCGTTCAAGACGGGCGATCCGAACGCGAAAGACTTTCGCGTGCAGGACGTTGCGCCCGCTGAAGCACTGACGCCACCTCGCATCGAACGGCGTAAAACTCTCCTGCAAGCTGTCGATAATCTCGCCCAGCAGGTGCAGGGCAACGATCAAATTGCCACTTATGACGAATTCCATCAGCGTGCCGCCGCGATGATCTTATCGAGCGAAGCACGGCGAGCGTTCGCCATCGACCAGGAACCGGAGCGATTACGCGAACGCTACGGCCGCAACACTTTCGGCCAAAGTGCTCTGTTGGCGCGTCGCTTGATCGAAGCCGGTGTCCGGTTCGTGACGGTCAATTACGGCGGTTGGGATCATCACGGCAAGATCTTCGAGGGACTGAAACACAAACTCCCCGAGTTCGACCGCGGGCTGTCGGCGTTGATCGAAGATCTGGACCTGCGCGGTCTGTTGGACGAAACCTTGGTCGTGGTGCTGGGCGAATTTGGCCGAACGCCGAAGATCAACAAAGACGCCGGCCGCGATCACTGGGGACCAGCGGCATCGTTGCTCCTGTTCGGTGCCGGGGTCAAACGTGGCTTCGTACTGGGGGCAACCGACAAGCATGGGGCCTACGTCACCCGTCGTCCTGTCGCGCCGGCCGACGTGGCTTATACCATTTACGAGTGCCTCGGCGTCGATCCCCGCAAGCAATTGATGACGCCCGATGGCCGACCTATTGAAGTACTCGATCAAGGCGAATTCCTTCGAGAAATCTTCGCCTGAACCGCTCGTTTGCCAACTTGGGGAATGGGGTTCGCTCCCATCGTCCAATACAACAGCGACTTGGAGCGGGCAACCGTCCCACCCCCTCCCAGAGCGAGCGACCTATTTTCGTGCTGGGAGCAATCGTCTTTCGTGCTGGCGGCAGTGGTCGGCGAGGGGGGAAAAACGACCGCAATTTCTGCGGTCTCGTGGCCTCGAATTCCTACAATCGCGAACAGGTGAGCTTGCATCGTTTTCTGGGGCAGTGGAGGAATCGAGAGCCGTGAGCGAACGAATTATTATGCGTACCGGCGAAGCCTTGGTCGAGGGCGACAAAGACTACCTATGTGCCGAGCCGGAAGTGGTCATTGGCGAACTCGATGGGCCGGTCGGAGCGGCTTTAGCCAATCTGATCGGCGATCAGGTCAAAGGACACACCCGCGTTTTCGCCATTCTCAATAGTGATGTTCAAGTTCGCCCTGCGACGGTGATGGTCAGCAAAGTAACCGTTCGCGATCCGCGTTACACCAACATCTTGATGGGAACGGTCCAGGCCGGCATTGCCAACGGCGTACTCGATGCTGTGCGTGCCGGAGACATTCCCCGCGACAAAGTCTACGAATTGGGGATCATCTATTCGGTTTGGCTTGATCCGGCGGTGTTGAGCATTCCATCGGCCGAGGTCGATCATGTGGGGTTATTCGCGGTGCATCGAGAAGCGACCGCGAAAGCCATCCGCAAAGCCATGCGGAACGAGCCGATCATCGAATGGCTGTTGGAAAACCAAGACAAGGTGCAGCACTTCTTCCATCAACAGGGCATCGAAGGCAAAATCTAGCTCGATGCTGCCTGCTCAAGGACTCGACGATCGGTGTCGTTGGATTCTCGCCGTTGGAAGTTCGCTGCCAGAGCGATTCTGAACACGATCTTGATTCCCTCAATTTCTGAGCGGCAAGTTACCACGGCGGGCTGACGCCCGCCGCTCGGAAGGAAAGCGGTTCCCAATTAGAAGCCGTCCGATGATCCCCTAGAGGAGATCGTCTCTATCGGCGAGCCTAGGGAGCCAGTTTCGCACGGATGGCGTCGCGTTGGGCCGCGGTCGTCGGGTAGATGACGATCGCTTCCGCAGCGTGATTGGCCGCCGGGTGCTTCTTGCGATACTTCTCGCGTACCGATGTCGCTAAATCATCGGGACGGTAGATGTCGTGCAAGCCCAGATGCAATTTGCTGAGGGCCGCCGCAATGGCCGATTGCAATTCTTCATCCTCCCGACTGGTCTGGAAGGTCGCCCGTAACGTGGGCAGCAATGTCTTGAGCGTCGGTGCCTTCGGAGTAGCCGGCGTCAGCGGTTTGAGCCGATAAGCCGACAACGCCGTGGCCAGATCCCATGCCGCTTGGATGCGCGTGGCACGCGGTCGGTTCGCATCGGCGACAACATCTCCTAGCGACAGCAAGGTTTCGTTCTCCGGCAGTCCTGCGGCGGCTTCGCCGGTTCGACTCGGTGCCGAGGCCGACAAGCGGCCGTAGGCTTGATTCAAGCCGTAGTGCGCGTCGAGGTCTTCGGGTTCGATCTGCAAGGTGCGTTCGTAGAACTGCACGGCCTGGAGTAAATCTTGGCGTTCGCCCGGGAGGTTGTTCATCTGTTGCTGGAGTCGGCTACGTTTGAAGTAGGTTCGCCCTAACTGATTGAGGATGCGATAATCGCGAGCGAAGTTGAACTTCCGTTCGCTCGGCTGATGCTTCGGATCGATCAGGCGGGTGAGGTTCGCGATGGCATCGTCGATGTCTTTGACATCGGCCGCATTGTCGAGATTGACCACGGCTCCGAACCAAGCCAACGTCCACCAAGGTGCCGGGGGATCGCATTGCTTGGCCAAGGTGAGCATCTCGGCGGCTTGACGCAAGCGTTCGGGGATGCCTTCCTCAATGTAAGTCCTTGCCAAATTGACGTATCCGTGCGGCAAAGCTTCCTTCACGCCCAGCGTCAGCAATTGTCGGAACGCGGCTTCAGCTTGGGCCAATTCCCCCCGACGATTGCCGGCTCCTCCTTCAAGCAGACAGCCAATGCCGTAATCGTTCCAACGTTGCCAAGCGGGTCGGATCGGCGATTGTTGCTCGGGCACCTGCTCGGCGACACCACGTACCGGCAGCAGCACGCGATCCTCGGCCATGTCGATGATCGGCAGAATCGGCGGTTCTTGGCCCCGATGCACCAATTTCATGTACTCGTAGTCGAACTTGCGATACCGCACCTTGGC